>DATGLJ010000020.1:0-18840 GCA_035294185.1 Occallatibacter sp.
ATTCGTCAATAAAGACGTGGTTCCCGTTAATCGTCACCCAGTGGCCGATGGTCGGGTCGGCCGGGACCCTGTCATCAAGCCTCACGCTCACGACGCCTCCAGTTTCCGGGGCCTCGTCGGCGCCCGCAGGGCCGCGCCCGAGCGCGTAATCAAGGTCCTTCAGGTTGGGCGAGTGCGTAACCACCGCGACGCTTCTGCCCTCGGCCTTTGCGTGGCTGATGGCGTGCTGCACGCCCCGCTTCCACCGCTCGAGGTAATCGGCATAGGGTTCGCCGACAAGGTCAGAATCCGGATGGGCCCGCGCCTCGTCAAGCAGCGGCTCTGCGGCCTTGCGCGTCATGCCGACCAGCTTGTGGTAATCCCACGGCAGCAGGTCGGGATCGTCATGGACGGCGGCTCCGGTCACCGTGGCGATGGCATCGGCCAGCGCCCGCGCGCGGCTCAGCGGGCTTGTGAAGATATCGTCGACCTTCTTGCCGCGGAACTGTTCTGCGTCGCGCCGGGCCTGTTCGAGGCCCTCGGCGTCCGGCGGCACGTCGGTCTGACCCTTCAGCTTCTCGTCCGCCGGGTCGGTGTCCTTGTTCAGCGCCGTGTGCGCGTGCCGGATGAAGTACACCGTCGGGTGAGGTCCGCCCTCTGAAAGTTTGACGTCCTCTTTCCGCTTGCTTCCGTCGCTCGAGGTTTCCTTCACTACCACATCGGTGCGCTTCTCGCCGCCCTTGGGCGTTGCCGGTGAGATGTGCTCCCCGGTTCCCTCCACGACTTCGTTGGCCAGGTTCTGCCGCGTGACAATGGGCGCAAGGCGCGGTCCGCGCTCGCCCTTCGAGAGCTTCGGCAGACCCAGCATCTCCGCGACGGCGTCGTCTCGCTCCGGCGTCGGCCGCAGCATGTCCACGTCCTGCGCGGCGAGTTCGCGCACTGCGTTGAGCACGGTTTCAAGCTCCACCATGCGGATATCGCTGCACACCAGCTTCGGATAGGGCAGCACCTCGCCGGGCTTGGCGCGATAATTGAAATCCACCAGGCGGCGCAGGCTGGTCGTGGTGATCGTATCCGCGACCATCTGCGCAAACGCTTCCTCAGCCAGCAGGAAGAAATCCTTCTGCACGCTGCCGACCGCACGCGTTCCGGTGGATGTCTGGCCCAGCAGCAGCCAGGAGGAAAGCCCCGCGATCAGGATTTGCTGGTCGTAGTATTGAATGGCCTCCCGGGCCGAAAGCACGCGCCCCTTAATGCCGGTCAGCGCGAACGTGAATCCGTTCGGGAGCACCATTGCGGAGCGTTCGTTCGTCGAGAGCTTCGAAGCGTAGTCCCAGGCTGCGCGCTTGTCGTCGTCGCTCGCGTTCGGGCCAAGCTCAATCGTTGGGATGCCCAGGCCGTTGCGTTCGACGGCCACCGCCTCGATCTTCATCAGGTGCTGCTTGAAGTACCAGGGGGTGTAGCACGGGCGGAAAATCGAGCGGCCGTAGAAGTTCGCGCCCTCGCGGTTTAGCACAAAGTACGCCAGCTTGCTGGCCTTGATGGGCAGCAGCTCGATGGCGGGGCCGCGATAACCAAACTGAATCAGCTCGTAAAGCGTCTCGCCGTCCGGTTCCGTGACGAACTGATAGAAGGTGTCGGGCAGCCGCGGCGCGAGCCTCGCCAGCCTGACGCGCCCCTTGTCCTTATCGACTTCCCAGATGTCCTCGTGCGCAGCGCAGCCGAGCACCGAAAGCAGCGCGTTCTCAATCACGCTCTCGAATGTCTGTGTCCGCTTTTCGCCTGCCGCGGTGGTGCGCTCAAGGCCGCCGAAGAAGTTCTCCCGCGCCATGTCCGCAATTTCTTTCGCGAGCGCGTAGCCAGGCTGCGTCTGGTCGATGCCCGGCACGATGTCCCAGTCCGCGGCGCGGATCGGCAGCGTGCGGGCAAGCTCAAGCGCCGCCACGGTCGGGTCGTTGCGGCGCATCTTCTGATAGATTCGGATCGCGCCCAGGCCGATCAGCTTTGAATCGTATTCGCCGATGTCCTGGACAAAACCCGCCAGGTTTGCCGTACCCGGAAGCCCCTGCACGCTCTCATCAACTTCCAGCTTCGTCTGCGCCTGTTCCTTTGGCTTCGGGACCGGCTTCTGCGGCATCCCCGCCGGCCCGACAAATTCGGAGGTGTCTACGCCGCGCTCGGCAAAGTCAGGCTCGGCGAGCGCCGTACCGTTCGTTCCGTGCAGCATCCTTCGGATTGTGTCTCTCCAGGCCATCAGATCGCCATCGGCTCAAGCTCAAATTCCGCTGCGCGCGGCTCGCCGGCCAGGAAAGCGTCGGTCATGTGGTGCGCCGGCTGCGAGGCCGCATCGAGCGCGAGCGCCAGCGCCCAGAAGCGGTCCGCGTGCCCCTTGTCCGTGTGCTCAGCGTCAAAGCGGATGTTTCCCGCGGGCGTCACAAACCGCTTGACAGCATTGATGTCTCCGCGAATCTCGCGGTTGTCGGGAATGCGCACCGTGCGATTCTCAAACGCTGCCTTCACCAGCGGCGCCAGGCGCTCTTTCACCTGCGCCGTAAACTGCACCGGCTCGACCATCGGGTAGCGCCGCGCCAGGCGCTCGGCAAGCATCATGCCAAGCCCCGACTGATCAATCGAGCAGCGCCGCGGTCCGGCTTCCAGCATATCGGCAATCGCCTTTTCCTGCTCTTCAAACGGCACGCGTGACATCGCCAGCAGCTTGCGGCTCCAGAGCGTGTCGCCGAGCTTCTCAAACGCCCAGGCAATCGTCAGGTCGCGCTTCCGCCCGATGTCAATCCCGAGATACCACTCCTTGCCGCGCAGATCTTCAATCGGCCATTCGGTCGAGGCCTGCTCGCTGACGCAGCTGAAAATCATCTCCATCGGGATGTAGTTCGCCGCATCAGAGAGGAACTGGCAGCAGTATTCCTGCAGCCACGCTTCTTCGTCCTCGCAGCCGGCGCGCAGCTGGGCGATCATCTGATCGCCGCTCATCCCCGCCTGCTCCGCCAGGCCCTGGCGCACGGCCTCGAAGATGTCCACACGGTGCGCGCTCCATGGCGATCCTGCCTCGCGCGGGTAGCCGTCCACCAGCCCGGCGCTCTTCGCAATTTCGAAGTACTTGCCCTGCTGGCCCGCCGGAGTCGAGATAATTTCGATCCCGAAGCCGCGCGTGATGGTCGGGAACAGCGCGGAATAAACCTTCGCGGCATCCTGGTGAAACGCAAATTCGTCCAGCGTCACATTGCCCGTGTAGCCGCGCGCCGTGTCAGGGTTGGCGGGCAGCCCGTAGATCACCGAGCCGTTCGGGAACCGCGCTTCAAGCTGCTTGATCAGAGTCCCTTCCATAAATTCCGAGTCGTGAAATTCCAGCGCTGCTCCGATTGCGCGCGCGTGGTCCGCCACCTTTTCCATCAGCAGCCGGGATTGCCTCTCGCCCTTCGAGAGGAAAATCCAGGTCAGCCGGCGCTCCAGGCAGTTGAGGACAGCGCGCAGCGTTGCCGCAAAGCTGTATCCGGTTTGCCGTCCCTTCACCACGATCTTCATCCGAGCGTCATCGTTGATCCACGCCAGCTGGTACGGCAGCAGCTTCACCGCTCCGGCCAGCGATGCCGTAGATTTCGCGGATTCGCGCGATAATCTCGCGCGGGTCTTTTGCGTATTCAACAGCTTCCTCCACTTCGCGCCGCTCGCGTTCGCGCTGCCGCTTCACTTCTTCGAGCTTCAGCTCGAGCGCCGCCTTGGCCTGCTCGACCTCCGCGCGCTTCAGCTCGATCTGCGCCCACTTCCGCTGCTCCGCCATCAGAAAGTGCGGATCAAGTTCCGCGCCGGCGTCCATGGCGCTCTGCACGCGCTCGAAGAGCAGCGCCTGCTGAATGTCGGAAATCGCGCGCCCGCCGGCCAGCAGCTCCAGGATCGCCTGCGCGTGCGCCTTGATCTCCTGCACGCGCCGCTTCTGCTGCAGCCATCGCCGCTGCTTGTAGCTCGAGAGGGTTGAGACGGCAATCCGCTCGCCGAATTTCTTCTCGACCTCTTCGTGGATATGCTCGAGGGGCTTCATGCCGTCCAGGCAGAGGTCTATGAACTGCCGGAGGCCGGGCTTGGTCCTGTCCAGCTCCTCGACCCGCGTTTGCTGTGAGCGCGCCATGCATTAAAGCCTCACGCCGAGTTCGCCTCGCCGGCGGTTGTCCAGCACGTCGATGCCGGTGGTCGTGATCCGCACCATCGAGATTGTCTTCGGCCTGCCGACGCCGGCATCGTCAATCCTGAGTTCCAGCAGGTTTTTTCCGTTGAGGTACTCGAGGTGGAAGTCCAGGTCTTCCTCGAGCACCGGGTAGCCCGCCATGTCGAGAAGGTTCAGGAGCGACCTGCGCGTCACCCACTTCGGATAGAACTCCACCGCCTGGCGAAGAATCTCTCCGCGTATCACTTCACGTAGCGTGTCTTTGGACCTCGGCATTTTCACCCTCGAGATAGACGAGCTTTCTGTTGACGGCTCGGACCGCGCGGTGCAGGTCCTCGCGCTCCGAGTCAAAACGCTCCAGCCGCTCGTTCAGACTCAGCACGCTCGCATGCAGCTGGCGGTTCGCGTCCTTCTGGACCTCCACGAAGTCGCGAAGGATTCCCGTCACCTCTCTCGTGTTCTGCGCGTGAATCTGCTGCGCCTCCACCCAGCCTCTCACCGCCCAGCTCAGCTTCCAGACGCCGGCGATGAACGTCAGGCAGGTCAGAAGGAAGCCGACCAGCGCCGTCACCGCCAAAATCGTTTCAAGCGGGCTCATTTGAACGTCAGGCCGATCGATACGGCGATGCCGTTCGTCGCCGTGCGCGCTGCCGAAACCGGCACGCGGCCGTTGATCCACCGCGCTTCGAACAGATTGATCACCACAGCCGGCGCGGACTGCGGATAGTAGTTCAGCCCGATCCCGGCGCTCGCCGCGGGCGATTGCCCGAGCGAACTGGTCACAATCCCGCCCTCGGCCACGGCGTAAAGCTTGTACTTCGCCGGATCGAGGAAGGTCTTCTTCAGCACGCCGCTGAGCGGCAGATCGTACTGTGCGCCTCCCAGCTCAAACGCGGCAATCGAGGGCGAAGACGGATCACTCAGAATGATGTTGTCATTCCGCACCGTAAGGTTCGGCGATATCTGCACCGCGCTCACCGCATCAGCGGCCGCAACGCCTGTCCCGCCGGCGGAAAAGCCCAGCGCCTTCCCGCTGATCGAGAATTTCGTCTGCGTCTGCGCAGCAAGCGCTGCAGGAAAGAGGATCAGAGCAATCACGAATGTCTTCATCTAAAGCCTCCTGCTGTTGTAGGCTGTCTGAAATCTGGCCAGCTCATCGGGATTGAGCAGGTCCTGTGGAACGCTCAGGTCGAGCAGGCCGCTTTCTACCATCGGCTGCAGGCTCAGCCACAGCGCGCGCGCGGTCTGCTGCAGTGCGTGGCCCTCGCCGAGCAGCCCCTTCCTGCCCGTCTCGAACAGCGCCGTGATGGCTGCCGAGTAGCCGGCGCTCAGCACCGATTTCATCGCCTGCCGCTGCAGCTTGTCGTCGCCGACGTGCAGCAGCGCGTCCACCGGCCCGGTAAACAGCCCGCCGATCCCGAGGTCCAGCATCAGCGAACGTCCTCCGCGCCGCTCTTCTCGAGCGTGCGGCGCGTGCGCGATTCTTCCGCCTCCGCGCGGCCCAGATCGCCGGCGTTGGCCTTGACATCGTGGTCCTTCTGCAGCTTGCCAAGCCACCAGCACATAAAGCTGCCCACCGCCCGCTTCGCGCTGTTCGGCTTTGGGACATCGCCGATTTTCCAGCGCTGCATCCGGCTCGAGATCGTGTCGTCGGGCGCACCGCCGGCCAGCACGTTGATGAAAACATCGAGCTGGCCAAGCGCCCGGCGCCAGTAGGGCTGCCGGACCGCCTGGGCCTCGTAGCGGGCTGCATCAACAGATTCAGTCATCGCGTCCTACCAGCAGCAGAATCGAAATCGCCATCAGGACGATCACGATGCACCAAACCGCGGTATAGAAAATATCCAGCGTCACTTTGCCGAGCCTTTGGCGTCCGCTGCATGGATCAACCCGATCCCGGCGGTCGCCGCGGCAAACAGCGTGCTCCACTCGACCGGCTGGCCTTGCAGCAGCGCGATCCCGGCGTGGCAGAGCGCTGCCAGGATCGTCAGCACGCCGAGAGTCGTTGTTCTCCAGTTTTTCATCACTGCACCTTGATCGTCAGCGTCGCCGTGCACGCCGGCCAGTTATTGCCCGCATCAGGCTGCGTGCCGGTGGCGTAAACATAGGTCAGCGACCCGTCAATCGTCGCCGCCCGCAGCAGCGGGACAAAGCCGCCACATGCTGCGCTCAATGCCGCTGCCAGCAGGGTGAGTCGGACAATAAATCCTCGCCTCATGATTGGCCTCCTGGAGGGGCGGAGGCCGGCGCTGGTTGGGGCGGAACAGCGCTTAAATCGGCCTCCGCTTCGGCATGCGCAGGCTGCTGCGGTCCAGCCTGCGAAGCTCCATAAAGCTCCGCCGCGCGCGTCAAGTCGCAGCGGTCAATCAGTGCCACGAGCTTCCGGCCGTAATCCGGGTCCGTAGCGTAGCCGCAGCCGTCGGGATTGTCCGCCGTGCGCGGTCCGAGGCAGATCGCGTAAGCCCGCGGATCGTTCCTGTGCCGCCATGCCGCAGCGTAGCGCGGACGGAGCAGCAGCAGGGCGTGCTGCCGGAATGCTTCTGTGAGAGATGGAAAGTGCTGGAAGCCCGCCACGACGATCTGCTCGTGGTTGCTGATGAATTCGTGCGTAGCCACATCGTGCTCGCCGTAAACCGCGTCGGGCGAAGTGTCGGAATACTTGATGCCGAAAGGATTGTTTGCCAGGCGGAACAGCGGGCTTGCTCCCCACTCCCAATGCCCGGCCACCCGCCCCGCGGATTCGAGGATCGCCTGGGCTATCGTGACTGCCGCCGGGATGCCGTAGCCTCGCTCGGTTTCGAGCGCGGGCGGCGTAACGGTTTTGAGGAATGCAAGCTGTTTCTCAGTCAATCTCGATCAATGAGGCGGCGGGCGACAGGTCCCGCCGCCTCGGAAGGCCGCCGGGGAGAAGTCGAGCGGACGGCCCTCGCTTTGAGTTTGCGCTCTGCTTGAGCGCTCGCGGTTTTGAGCTGGTGAGACCCGCGAAACACCATGGCTTGCGCCTCTCGCAGTGGAACCTACTATGGATTGTTGTTGGGCGCAAGTGCATTTGCGCCCAGAATCCGGCACGGCTCGCCATCGGCGCAGGCAAAACGGCAGCCTCGGCAGCAGGGCCGCGCTTCCGCATCTTCTCTTATGGCGGCCGCGAGGCGCAGCATCGCGTCCGGCGACCGCAGCGCCATCTCTGTCAGCGCGCCCTTCAGGCTCGCCGGCGGCGCCTGCCACGTAAACCCAGAATCGGCCTGCAGGGGGGCTTGCCGCGTCCGGTAGGCCACAGGGATGCCATCGACCGACTTAAAGCGTCGTACGACGCTTTTCCGCCGCGAGGAAGTGCCATCTGCGCGCCGACGCACCCGCCTCAGCGGCACCCTGTCGTCAAAGGCCTTGCGCCGGCAATAGGCCGAGCAGTACTTCTGGTGTCTTCTCTTCGGATGAAACTCCCTGCTGCAAATCGCTCGGTGGCAGATCATTCCGCCTCCGGCAGCGCCTTGCTGGTCTGGAAGAAATCGCTCCCCAGCTTCGCTTCCTGGCCCGTGATGTCCACCAGCATCCGCGCGTGCTGGGTTTCGGCCTTTGCCAGGTTGATCAGCTGCTGCGAAACTTCGCAGATCGCCCTGGCGCGCTCGATGTCCATCGGCTCATCTTTGTCCTTCAGCCGTTCCAGTGTTTCGAACAGATGGTTCCGCAGGTCCTCGCAGTGGTTCCTTGCCACGTTCAAGCCTCCTTATCCTTCGTTTCAAAGCCCCTTGAAGATGGATCACCTGCTCAAGCTCCGGCGGCAGGCGGTGGATTGAATTCGCCCTCATCCGCTGCGCGTCGCTGACCAGGACAAGGTTTTCAAGCTGGCAGTTGTCCTTGTTCCCGTCCCTGAAGCAGACTTTATGTCCCGGCGGAACAGGCCCGTGCGCAGACTCCCACACCATCCGATGAACGTACATCCAGTTCGTCGAACTTGAGCCGACGCCAGCGATCTCCTGCGGATCGTCGCGGACCTTCATCTTCAGGTAGCCGTTGCGGTCCCTGACGATGGTCCCCACGGGCAGCCATGTGTGCGGCCGTTGCCCCTTCTTGAACTGCGTTTCGGCCATGCGCCCGCGCTGGTAGCCCGGCATACGTCGGCCTGCGTTCCATGGCACATGCCCTTTTTTGAATCTTGTCACTTCCCCTGGCATCATCGTGCAATCCTCCACACAGCGGCAGGCCGCATGTTTTCTTCGTTTCGGCCTTCGGGCTGTTCCCTTTTTCTCATCCTTCCTCCGTTTCGCCGGCGGACGGCCTCGGCAAGATGATCTTGAATGACTGCTTGTCACTTCTAGCCACCGGCATCACCGATAGATCGATATACGGTCCGCCGCCGAAATGAAACTCCCAAGCCAGCCGGCCGTGCGGCTTTTTTACGGGCACGTTGTCGTGCGGGGCCGCGAAACAGCAGCCTGTGACAGCCTCTGCCACTTTTCGGAGATGCTCGGCGAGATCCGCCTGGTCAACGCACGCCTCGGTCCACGGGCAAGCGACAAGATCGATGTCGCGGGCCAGGCTTCCGTGCCAGAGCAGAGCGTAACCATCGAGCCTCGCCCGCTCCTTGAGCGCCGGAAACAGCGCTTTGAACAACCGTCGACAGCGCTGGGCGAGACTGTCGTCATTTCGGTTCATGCCGGGCCATCCTGAGGGCGTGCCTTACTCTTGCTTCCTCGATGCTCACGCCGTCGCGGCGAGCAATGCGCGAGATCAGTTCTTCGATGAATTCGTGCGCGTGCCGCGGCGTAAGGTCTTCGAGCCGATGCACACCGAACCGCGCGGCCATTCGGTCCGCCAGCAGGCGGTCCCACGGCGCGCCGAAAAGCTCCTGTCCAAGCCGCGCGATCAGCTGCGCGCGCCAGGCCGGACCTTCGCCCGATTCCTCCCGCATCGCTTTCAGCAGCAGTCGCCCCTCGCGCTCGCTGAGGTCGGTCCACGACGCCGGCGCTGCTCCGCTCTTTGAAAAGCGCGGCAGGTGTGCCCGAGCGTATTCCAGCCTGGCGTCGCGCTCGCTGCCTTCGAAGGCCTGGTCGGGACTCAGCTTCCGCCACTCCGCGAACATCGCGGCAAGCGTCTTCCGCGTCACGCGCCCGTGGCCCTTCGTCATACGGCCTCCCAGCTTTTGCCATCCTCTCTTCTCGGTTCCCTTGGATGGCTGATCCAATATTCGGCAATCTCACGCGCCCGATGCTGCAGCACCACGCCGAACTTCCCCAGCGGTCCGGCGGCGTAATTCGGCAGGCGCATGATCCAAAGCGCAGGGTCTTCCGCCGGATTCGCCTCCATCGTGGCAAACCGGAACCACACCGCGCACCGCAGCCGCTCGAGCGGCCATTGCGGGTTCGCCTTCAGGAATTCCGCCAGGCGCTTCGCCACGCGCCCAGGATTCGGCAGCGGCAGTCCGTCGTTGTAGGCGCGATACATCCGGTCGAGTTCCACCATCAGCCGATGGTGGCGCGGGTCCGGCGGATTTCCCTTTGTCTTACTCATGGTTCACCAGGCGCAGTTGCCCGCGCAGCTCCGCCACAATGTCGGCCTCCGGGCGAAACAGCCTCGACAGCAGAATCAGCTTCACCCCTTCGCCAAACAGCCGCCGGTAGCACTCATCGCACTCCTCGGCCGTCACGGGAATGTAGTAACCGCCGGGCGATCCCTTCGTGGCGGCAATCGGCAGCCGCGCCTCGCTCCGGATGCGCTCCACGCTCGACTTCACGGTCCGCGCCAGCAGGTTCCGCCGCCTGTGCAGCTCCGCCGCGTCCGCGCTGCCGCCGCCGTACCAGGCGCTCGGCCACATCAGCTTACAGATTTCTCCAATGGAAACGGCATGCGCCTTCCCTCTGCGTTCAATGATGATCCGCGCAATCTCGCGGTCGGGATCGCCCAGGGCCTCGATGCGTTCCCGCGCTTCCTCGACCGCCCGGGCCACGCCGCTCATCGCAATCTCGCCAAACGGCAGAAATCCGCCCGGATGCTGCTTTTCCTCTTCCGCCTTCGCTCGCGTCCGGCAGACGCATCGCGCCACGGCCGTCGCGCTTCCACTCGCGTGGTTCGCGCGCACATGCATCCACCCGCTTCCTCCGCAGATTTCGCAGCTCATGACAACCTCGATTCGAGCGCCGCCTTGATCGCGTCCACGGCGTGCTGCACGCTGGTGGCATCGCCCTCCACCTCAAACATGGCCACACGACACCGCGCCTGGCCGCGCTGCTGCTCTGAAATCTCCACCGATCCCGCCGGAACCGCAGTAACGGCCGCATCCTTTCGCGGGGCGATATCTCTGGGAACTCGCCCGCGCCTTTGCGCCGGCATCGTTCCATAGATGCCATGCTTCTTGAGCACCCCGCGAACGTACGTGTGGTGGCATCCGTACTTCTCCGCCAGGTCCATCACCGGCGTCCCCGCCTTGTAGTCCGCCACAATCCCGTCAACATCGATCTTGGTTCTCATGCTTGTTCCTTCCCTTGTGACGCTCTCTGACAGCTCCGGCGGCAGCGTCGCGCCCGGAGGGAAATACTTCCGCGCGTGCGACGAGCAGTAGCCCTTGCCGTCAACGATGCGCGTTGCCGGCGCGTCAATGCCAGCGGCGCTGCAGTCGATGCACTTCATCTCACCTCCTTCACCTCGATAAAGAACTTGTCCTTCTGCTGCAGCGTGATTCCGTGCGCCGCGAGCTTTTCGACGATCGGACTGGAATCGTCCTTCAGCGCTTCCGCCAGCGCCTGCCGGTCTGGCTCCGCCTTCACGCGGAGATAAACTCCGCCCTCGAAACGCGAGAGGAAGTCAATCGCCCGCGGCTCGTTCTCGATCCGCACGGCGGGCGGCGTCAGCCGGAAGCCGAGAACCACCCCCGCGTGCTCATGGCTGCGGCCGCCTTCAGAGTCCGGCTTGAATTCGCTCTTCCGCTTCTTCGCAAACTTCGCCAGGGCGGCCTCGAGACTTTCGATTTCTTCTTCCAGCCGGCTGAGCCTGCCGCGATAGGTCTCGTGCACAGAGGCGATTTCGGCGTCGATTTCCGCCTGCGTTGCGCGCCGTGTGATGGAAACCTTCGCGAGAGCCTCCATGGCGCGGTCGGCCTCTTCCCAGGAATGGATTTCTTGGTTTTTCATAGCCTGCTTCCAACCTCCTTCTCTTCGCGGTTGAGTACCTTCGCAAGGTCAAGCGTCGCCTCGCTGCCGCACACCAGGCACCGCATGGTCGGCGTACGCCGCGATATCACGTCGCAATCGGCGCAGAATACCGCTTCGCCCAGCGGTATCGCGTCCGGAGCAGCTTCCCGGTCCATCGCCTGAGCGATTTCCTCCATTGCCTCCTGCCATGTCTTCATCTCAGCCCTCCATCAGATTGTTCCAAGCAGCCGCCGCAGGCGCTTGCGCTCCCTGTTGGCGGCGTTCACTGCCTCGCGGTTCCTTTGCTTCCAGCGCCGCCACGCCTCGCGCTGGCGTTCGCGCTGATCAGGCGTAAGGTCGCGCACCGAGCGCCGCTTGCCCTGGGGCGGAACTTCGCCGAGCAGCTCGTCATGCGAGAACGGCTTGCCGCTGAAGCAGTCGTGGCACATCCGAAGTTCAAGGTGCGTCGCCGGCCGCCGCCGCCCGCGCTCAAGGCACGTTTCACAGAGGATCGCTTCCACGGACAGCCTCCCGTTCGATGGCCTCGTCGGCCTCCTTAGCGGACTGGCAGATTGCGATAGCCAGCGCCGTGAAGATCGCCCCGGTCCAGAGTCCAAGCAAGAAACCGAGCCATGCCATACATCACCTCCTGAACGTTTTCCACCAGGATCGCGCAACCGTGTCGCGCTCCTCGGCGTCCAGGACATCGCCCTGGGAATTTCTGATATCAGCAAGCTGGACCCTGGGGTCTTCCGGCCTCACCGCCTCGTCCGCGTGAATCCTCGCCAGCACACAGACCCGCCGCACGGCTGCAACGGCTCCCTGGGGCTTGGCGAAGGCCTCGCCGCCCGCCTCGCGCAGGCGCTCAACCAGCACCTCATTCCCGCTCAAAAGCACAAATGGAATCCTGGCCTTCTCGCAGTCCATGCGCAGCGGCGCCCAGTTCGAATCGTGGACCGTCAGCACGTCGAAGCGGCCTGGATGCGTCGGGAAGCTCCCGTCGCTCAGCACCGCGTCGGCTTCCGGCAGCAGCTCGCGCGCCTCGTCGAGTGAGCCGGCTTCGAGCGTCTCGATGTCGCCTTCGTTGCGCAGCAGGTGCGCCAGCGTCTCCCGCAGCGACTGATCGTCATCTACAATGAGGATTTTCATGATTCATCCTTTCGAGCGCCTGGCACTCGCGGACCGCTTCGCAGGCGCGCCATCCGATCTCAAAGGCCACGGATACCGCCATCGCCACGTCCGCGAGCTTCTTGCCTTTCTGCAGCCGCTCGAAGATGCCACCGATGATGCGCGTCATTCCCATCGGGCAGTTCCTGAGCAGCTGGATCGCCGCGTCGTCGTCGCGGTTGCACACATCTTCAATCACAGCGTTCAGCAGATCGTCGTTCAGGCTGGTGATCGTGTCGGCTACTTGCTCCATGACTTTTTGCTTCCTTCCTTCCTCGCCGGCCGCGAGAGGATTTCCTTCACGCCGTTCGCCCACGATTTCTCGATCATTGCTTCCTCCCCTTCTGCGCGAGCGTCGGGAAGTATTGCAGGGCGCCGCGCAGGAACTCGATGTCAGGCTTCTTTCCGTGCGACTCGGCAATGTCGTTGCGCGTGTTCAAGAGGGATTCCGCCCAGCCCGGCGAGCCGCCTGCCTTCTCGTAGATCAGCGACAACTCTTCGTCGGTGAATTCGAAGCCCATCGCTTCGAGCACCTCGCGCAGCGCGTCGCGCTTCAGTTCCGGCTGGACGTACCGCACGCGAATCCGCCGGCTGAGGCGCTCGTGCCGCTCGTTGATGATCGCTTCCAGGATTTCGTTTCCGACCAGCAGGATGCCAATCCGCGCATCGTCCCACAGGTCTCGCACCATCTCGAAGCAGTTGGCCTTCAGCCGGTCCGCCTCGTCGATCACCAGCAGGTAGGGCGAGCTCCTGGCGCGCTCTACCGCGCGCTCGTAAAGCGCCGCAGTATTGGGGATCGCGTGGTGGGACTTTGTGACCTTAAAGTCCTCGTCAAGCGCGATGGACCGCACCAGCGACACGAGAGACGTTGTCTGCTTGCATCTGACGATCCGGTGCGGATACATCAGCGTCGCGGCCAGGTAGTCCACCGCGCGCGATTTCCCGACCCCCGTCCTGCTGGAGTACGCGACTATGCACCTGCCCTGGTAAGCCTTCCTCGCCAGGGTCGTGAGATTTTTCACAACCGAGTTGACAACGACGCCGCCCTCAGCGCCGCGTGATACGATTTCTGGAGCCACGCTTGCCACCGATTTCCCTCCTTTTTTGTTCCAGCTCGATTGCAGCCCGCAGTTGCCTCACCAGATGCCCATCCGGCTGCAGTTTCACGAGCCGGTCGAATCTCTGAAGCTCGGAGTCGCTCATCCCGGCGTTGATCACCGCATGGATCGCCAGCTGCCGGTCGCCGTTCGCCAGCGCCGCCAGCCACGCCGGCTGCGGTTCTGGCCGTCTGCCGTGGAGCCACATGGCGATCACGCTGCGCAGCGCCGCCTTCTCCTCGTCGTGGAGAAGCGACCTGTAAAGCTGCTCCAGCTCGGCGCGTGGAAAGCACGAGCGGCGTATCATCTCTGTCGCCGCTTCCAGCGGCGCTGCCCGCAGTCGCCTTGTCAGGTCCTTCATTGCCTACTCCAGGTCAGCAAACCCGATAAGCCTTTCGGCCGGCTCCGGCACGGCGGGAATCGCCTCAGCCACCTCGACCGAGGCCGCAACAGATTTCGGTTCTTCCCGCTCTGGCGTCTCGTGCTCAGGTGCGTTCTCCAAGGTGGGGACGCCGCCGAGCCGCGTGTAGAGCCGCTGTATCTTCGCCAGCTTTTCCGCCTCGCGCGCTGCGGCCGCGGCGTCACCTTTCGGCGCCGGCACGCGGTGCGTGGCAACCACCACCCGGCCATCGATCTCGACGTAAATCCTGGTCCGGTCGCGGCGCAGCCTGGCAAATGTCACCTTCTCCCCTGCACGCCCGATTAGTTCCGGCGAGCTGTAGCGCAGGCCGTCAGCGGCCTCGATGATGCCGCCGGTACGGATCACCCGCTCATCGCGCTCTGCGAACGCCTCATCAATCTGTGCCTGCGTCACGCGCCGGCGCGCAATCTCTTCTGCGCTCGGCTTGAAGGCTTCAAAGGCCGCCTGACGGCTCATCCCCGCGCATCCCTTGGCGTCGGTTTCTGCAAGGTTGATTTCCTCGACCCACCGCGCGATCAGCCGCTCGGCGTCTGCGGTTGAAAGCAATAGCGGGCCGCTCGTGCCTTCCTTGCAGTGCTCGCGCAGGTGCCGCTCGGCGCGCTCGTCAATGCCGGTCATCTTCCGCTCTTCCACGTTGCGCCCGCGCCAGGATGGGCCGAAGTCGCGCTGCGCGAGATCGGAATAAATCCGGTGAATCCGTTCGATCCGGCTGGCCCGCGGGTTCTTGTCGCGGGGTTGGCGCGCCTCGACGCCGAAGAAATCCATCGCACCGATCGCCCGGTCAATCAGCGCACCGCGCGATCTCACTGTCGTGCGGCGCAGAACCTTGCCGCGGAAGTGGCCGCCGCGGTCGCTGACAAGGAATTTCGGAAGGAAATAGCTGCGCAGGGTTTCTTCCAGCAGGTCGAGGACGGTGTCGGCGTTCAGGCGGTAGGCGAGCTTCCATCCCAGAATCTTCGTCGTGCGCTCGTCAATCACACTGACCACGTAGATTGACCAGAAGATTTCACGGTGCCGGGCCGGGTTGTAAAAGACCCCGTCGATCTCTTTCTCGTCGATGATCCAGGCGTCACCAGCCTGCTCGTGGTCGTAGAACTGGTCGATGTAGCCGCAGGCTTCTTTAATAGCTTCAGGTCCGCCCCGCAGCGGGTTGTCATCGCCGCCCAGACCGTACGGCTCGGGCGCGTTGATAAAGCGGAGCACCGTGGACTCGCTCGGTATCTCGTAGGCCCAGCGCGCCCCGCACCCGCGCTGCTTTTCTTCGAGGTACTGGCAGAGCGCCTTGTACGTCTGCCTTCGGCTCAGCTTTCTGTTGATCCAGCAGTCCAGGATGAATGCCTTCATGGACGCGTCGAGCGTCCTCGCTCCGCGCTCCGGCCCCGGCCGCTCGTCTGCCAAGGCGATGAAGGCTTCCTTGGGACCGGCGGATTTTAGTACTTCCTCAAATTCATGCCGCCACCTGCGTATGCTCCTGTAGCTCACTCCCGCCGCGCGCGCCATGGCCATGCTGTAATCCATCTTCCGCGCGAATCCCGTCTGGTCGAATGACACCGCCATAAAGTCGTGGTTCACGAGCGGCTGGATGATTTTGAACCGCTGCATTGCCACGCTGAACTGGCTCGGCGGAAGCTCCGCGCGCGCAGCGCACACCGCCTGGTCAAGCGGAGTCTCCGGAAAAAGCGCCTGGCTGGCCGGCGGCTTCTCCTCTTTGGCATGGTCTGCTTCGCTGGCGATCCGGCGAAGCATGGCCTCGCGATACCGCTGCTGCGCCTCGAATGTCATCGACCGCGGGTCGATCCTCAGAACCGGACAACCGGACTTGCGCTCCTCGTACCTCGCAACCAGCGCCGGCTGCGCGCCCATTCTGCACCGGCGCCGCACCTGCTTCGTGCTGATCCGCTCGTACTCCGCAACCTCTTCTACTGAAATCCAATCATTCATCCCTGTAATCGTCCCTTGTCTGGTCTTTTGTTTCCTCGCATGAACCGGCTAAACGTTCTAAACGTTCAAAACCTTCGCGGTGAAGAGAAAAGAGGTTAAGCTGTTGCTCGCTGATTTGGATTTTGCTGAGGAAATAGCGAGGGTTGATGCTCGGGTCCCAGTGCTCAAACAGTTCCATCGCGCGGTCCAGGATCAGCCGCGCCACCTGGCCGTCGCTCAGTCCGGTGGCCAGCCCTATGGCCCGGATTCGTCGCGCCGTCTTCTCGCTGACTTTTGCGGCGACTGTGGATAGTAGTTTCAGGTCTTCAGCCATCTCTGGGTCCATTTCGCCCCCACGCGGTGAGACGATTGATCCCGGCGGTCTCGTGCCCTCCCAAAGTTATTCCAGGAGCCAGAACACCAGCCGGCCCGCCAGGATCGACAGCCCGACTACCAGCAGGGCCAGCACTGCGGAATCCATCGAGCCCTGCGCTGATTGTCTGATCGAATCAAAAAGCATCTGTGCCATAAATCACCTCCATGCATCACTGCGATTTAGGTTTGCGAGACCGCTGCTCCTGCAAATCATCAAGCCAGGGGACAATCTGCGCGTAAGCAAGCCCGTAGACCGTCTCCCTGTGGATCGCCTCGGAATAGGAGATGATGGCATCGATCAGCCGATCGCTCGCGCTTGCGTGGCCGTTAAGGGCCGCGGACACGTAGGACTTCGAGCACCCCGCAATCCTCGCGATCCTCGCGGAAGCGCCAGGCGTGCTCAAGATGCGGCGGGAGATTCGCTCTGGAATCCTGCAGCCTGGGATGTTATCTTTCTTCCGTGTACTAGCGTTCACTGAACGCTGGTTTACCGTCATAATGCAGGAATATTGCATGAAAGAAACTTGCATGTCAAGACAAAAATTGAAGCCGGCCCCACTTTTTTCAGAGCCGTTGCGGCAGCTCCGAGAAATCCTCGGCAAGACACAGGCTGAGATGGCAGACACGATCGGCGTCTCGCTCCGCACCTATGCGTATTGGGAGGCAGGCGTGCACGCCCCACCCGCCACGAAGCTGGCGAGGATACAGGCTATTGCATCGGAGGAAGGAGCACGAAAGCTCGACCTCGCCGCGCTGATTCTGGACCATAAAAAAGCGGTTCTTGGGGCGGAAGGCACAAGGAGGACAGACGAGCATCCCAGCGCGAGCATTGCAATCTGCGAACAGGCGGGGGAAACAGTTGAGATTTCCACAGATTTTTTGTCGGCGGCGGTCCGCGGCCTCCGGCGGAAGCTGAATCTCTCACAAGAGGCCATGGCGGCGCGGATTGGCTGCACTTTCGCCGCCTATAGGCAGTGGGAATCAGGCCGGCGATCACCGTCTGGCGAATGGCTTATAAAAATCATGCGGCTCTGCCCTGACGCCGACTCGCTGGAAGCCTTCGGCCTGGAGCTTACGCACCTCAAGGAATCGAAAACTACGCAAGCCAGGAAGAACGAAACCTACTCGCTCGAACCGGAGGGTTTTATGAAAGAAGGCAATGACGAAGAACTGCGTGAGTGGTACAAGCAGGCCCAGGACGTCGTCAGGTTCCTGGGACAGCAGAAGCGCGCCGGCAATAAGGTCGCTGCGGAGATGCTCAGGTCGATTGCTCAGAGCGTGGTTCGAGCTGCCGGCCTGGCCACGGAACCCGGGATGTCGAAAGCTCGCAGAGCAAGGATTATTGAAGAGGAGATCAGGAGGCTTGAGAAGATCATCGAGTAGACGAAGGTCTTGGTACTAAAGTCTCATTGGTCGTACGTCTTCTCCCGTGTATATTTCACTCATCACCTTTAGGTAAACAGGGGGACGAAGTGCCTCTTAACGATGATGAGGAAACCGCTCTCTTGGGCTTGAAGATACTTAAGGAGCAGGCAGACTCCGGGTCACCAGTTGCAAGGGAATTTCTTAAGATAATCGCTGAGCGCGCTCGCCGGTATGGAAGCACGGCCGCCGCCTGCCAGGCACCCATGCGCGCCACGCTGCGGCGATATGATTGCCTTGTTTCCAGGAGGATCGAGTAAGCACTGGCCAGGGAGGCTAGAATGTTTTGCCCTAAGTGCGGACGACCTATCGACCCGACTGATGCATTCTGCCGCAGTTGCGGATCACGCTTGACCTCGCAGCCACCAGGGCCGGCCCCTGCGGCCGGCGCCGGCCTGGAGCCTCCTGGCGTATCGAACTTTGTCACTCGATTCTGGGATGGACCCGCTTGCGAGTCCGCGCCGACGTATAATAATAATGTTGCACCAGCCCGGCAGGACGACGGCATGGCCATCGCCGGGGCGGTAGTCTTCTTTGTAGGTTTCCTCACATCGCTCTGGATGCTTCCTGTCGGCCTCGTTATCGGTTCCGGAGGCTTGGCCCTGTGGATAATCGGGGCAGCTCGGAGAAACCATCCATCCCGCCGCGGCTGAGTCGACTTAAAAAAACCATGTCCAGGTGGATTTTGCATAAACGTCCAGGTGGATTTTTGCATAATCGCTCAATTTAGCGCGATGTCCATGTGACTTTTGTTTGCGTTGTCAGTAACTTCCAGACATTCACCAATTATGCATAAACGATGTCCAGGTGGATGTCCATGTGAAATGGCCACGAACCATGCCTAAGTTATTGATTCTTCGTTCACGCATTGCCGAGTTCGACTTATTTTCACCTGGACATCGTGCCACCAGTGGCCACGAATTATGACGGCACCTCAAACGGCCATCTCACATTTTCAACGACTTACAACCACCTCCAACCCCCACCAATGGCCACCAACCATGCACAGTCATAAACCGATACAGACGAGATTTCTTTCGGCTCCCCCGTCAAGGCAGCGGACGGGAGCAGGCGAGCGACCTGCCCTCGGTTGCCCCGCGAGAAGCAGGGCAGAAAAGGAGATAAAACCATGACCGAGCAAACCAAAATTCGACA
>DATGLJ010000021.1:0-3310 GCA_035294185.1 Occallatibacter sp.
TCGTCGCCAATGTACTCCGAGAAAAGCCCGCGCCGGCCGCGCGCGCACTCATCCAGGCACGCCAGCAACTGGTCGGCAAAAGCGCGGTTGAGAGATTGAATCTGCTCAGGCCCGATGACGTCGCGTGGATCCATACGAGAACCTCACGTGCAACCCGATGCGCTCTCCGGAGCAAGAGGCGAGAGACGGCGGTGGAGGGGCATTCGAAGGCGGAATGAGTCTTTCTCTCTATTTTGCCCGCCAGCAGGGGAAAAAGGAAACAAGAACCGCTGCATAAAAATGCATTCAGTGCGGCGCTGCGCCTGCGAAGGGCAGCAGCATCCTGCCTGTCCAGAAGCGATTGCTGAGCCGCGTGATCGGGCCGGCAGCGCGGCCCGCCAGTCGCGCCTGGGCCTGATGCCAGGGCCCTACGAATCGCAAGGCCGCCGGCAGCCTGCGGTAAAGCTGCGCAATCCGCCTGCTGGCAGACTCGGCGGCGCGGCGGTCTTCGTCCCGGAACCGCAGCGCGAACTCGTGCCGAAACCTCGGGGGCAGCCACGCAGTGGTCAGCGCGCGGTACCAGTGCGGAATATGGATCCATGAATTGCCGCCGGAGAGCAGGTGGTGCGCCATCGTGCGCGCGAGATCGTTCACGCCTAATTCATCCGAGCTGTGCATCGCCTGGTTATAGGCGGCGAATGCCTCCCAGCTTTGCGGCAACGCCGAGTCCGGCAGGCCGAACAGAGAAGCCAGCAGCCTGCATTCGGCATAATACTGTTCACGCTCGCCGGCGGCCATCGGCCCCAGTGCGCATTCGCACGCCATCACGGCGCTTTCGACGAGCGTGGCAAAAACCCAGCGCAGCGCGGCGATTTCGTTGGCCTGGTAGCGCGATCCGCGCGGCCAGCGACCAGCCTGGTCCGGCAGTTCGCCCTGAATGGCGGCGTGGAGCCGGTAGAGATGCCGCGCCGCGGCTACGGCCTGCTCCACCGTGCCGAAGATCATGGCATAAACAATGCGGAAGGTGTTGTGGAAGCGCTCAATAGGCCGCGCCAGCACGTTCGAATGCCGATCGAGCGCAGCGGCTACCCATGGATGGGCAAGCTGCAGCAGGGCCGCGCGTCCAGCGCCGAAAAACACCGCCGATTCGCGGTTAATCCGCCAGCTCGCCGATTCAGGCCCGAAAAGGCCGGCACGCTGGTCGCGCGAGCGCCGCGCGGCCAAGACGAGCAAAGCTTCGATATCCGCGGAAGAAACAGGGCCTTCCGTTCGACCCGTGGGCAGCGTGGCCATATGCACCATTAGAGCGCATCTGTCGAGATAATGCTGGTAACGAACTGTTGAAGAAGATGTCTGCATCCCCGTCCTGCCGCCTATCCGTCACGCTATAATCTCAGAGAGTTGCCCTGGCTCCATTTCCCCCGGAGGTAGAGACACATGGAATTCCATTTCCGGCGGCCGCTTGCTTTTCTCTCGGCTGCTGTTCTCGCTGCGGCTTTCGCCGCGCCCCATTCCATCGCTGCGCAGAAGACGGATCATCTGGTCAGCCCCGGCGATCTGGATAAGGCCGCACAGGAGGCCACGCAGGTTCGCCGGCAAAACATCGACACGCTGCGCGATTTTCTTTCCTCGCCCAAAGCGCAGAAAGCGCTTGAGCAGGCGCATATCAATCCGGTCGAGGTGCAGAACGCCGTTTCCGGGTTGAGCGACCAGGAACTGGCGCAACTGGCCGCCCGCGCCGACAAAGCCAGGAACGATTTCGCCGCCGGCAATATGACCGATCATGACCTGCTGGTCATTCTCGTTGCCGTCGCCGTGATCATCCTCATCATTGTCGCAGTGCACTGAAGGGATACGGCAGTGCGCGGCGTGATGGTAGCCGGTGTTCTGCTGGCGGTCATCAGCGCCGCGCTTGCCGCCGCCCCTCTCAACATCTGGCTGGATGTTCCGTTCGTCGCGCAGAAGAAGAACGGCTGCGGTCCGGCGAGCGTCGCCATGATCATGGAATATTGGCAGAAGCAGCAGCGCGCGCCGTCGGGCGGCGACGCTGCCGAGGTCCTGCGCACCCTTGCGCCGGGCCGCGACGGTGTGCGCGCCGCCGATATGCTGCGCTTCTTCGAGCAGCATGGCTATCGTGCTTTCGCTTACGCAGGTGACTGGGCCGATCTCGAGCATCAGCTCGCCAAAGGCCGCCCGCTGATCGCAGCGCTCCAGCCTGCCGGCGGCCGCTCACTGCATTATGTGGTCGTGGCCGGCATCGACGATGCCGAGCAGGCGCTCCTGCTCAACGATCCTGCGCAGCGCAAGCTGCTCAAAGAGGCCCGCAAGGAGTTCGAGCACGAGTGGAGGGTTACCGGAAACTGGACACTGCTCGCCGTGCCTCAGGCAAATCCAATGGCGGCCTCGCCTGCGGATGCGCCATCGGACGCACATTGATGCCGCGCAGCCTCGCGACCTGGTTGGCTTTCCTTGCAGGACTTGCCGCCTGCGTTGCTGCCGGTGCGCACGCGCAGTCTTTATCTTCTGCACAGCAATCGCAGAAGCTCTCTGAGGCGCAAAGGTGGAATGAGATTGTCAGCGATCTCGCGCGCGTGCATCCGCGCTCGGCTGGCCAGGATTTCGATTACGGAATGGCGCTTGCCCGCCTGGGACGCCTGAGCGAAGCAGAAGGCGCACTCCGGCAAGGCAGCCGCCTGGCGCCGCAGGATCCGCGCTTCCCAATCGAGCTGGCCGGCATCGCCTTCCGGCAAAAGCGCAACGCGCTGGCGGAACGGCGTCTGCGCGCCGCCCTGCGCCTGGCGCCGCAGGACAGCTACGCCAACAATTTTCTCGCCACGCTGTATTTTCTGGACGGCAATCTGGAGGCCGCGCTCAAATACTGGAACCGGATCGGCAAGCCGCAGATCGACCAGATCAACGAAGACCCTGTCCCGCACGTCTCTCCCGTGCTTCTCGATCGCGCATTTGCCTTCGCGCCGGCCAGTACGCTGCTGTTGCCGCAGTATCTCGCTACGCAGCCGCGCCTGCACGGCCTGGGCATCTTCCCGGCCTGGCAGCTCGATCTCGACGCCCGGCCGGGAGGCGGCTTCAATGCCGATTTCCGCGCGCGCGAGCTAAGCGGACTCGGCAGCAGCGGCTGGGAGGATCTTTTTCTGGTCTTCCGGGGATTGCCGTTTCAGCAGATAGAGCCGGGCCTCTGGAACCTTCGCCGCCAGGCCATCAACTTCGATTCCATCTTCCGCTGGGACGCACAGAAGCGCCGCATCTTCGCCGATCTCTCCGGCCCATGGGAGCACGGCGCTAAATATCGCTGGAGGTTTTCGACCGATCT
>DATGLJ010000022.1:0-3829 GCA_035294185.1 Occallatibacter sp.
GCCTCGCTGGCGCGCAACCAGTACACGCTGGGCTATCTCAGCCACGAGTCGATCTACGACGGCAAGTTCCGCAATATCACCGTGCTCGTGGACAGGCCGAACCTGGTGATAACCGCCAAGCAGGGGTATTATCCCTCGGCGCAGGACTACCGCTGAACCTCGGCGCCGGAATCTGTGAACCCTGCCACCGCCCCAACTGGCGGCCTCGGCCTGCTCGCGGCCGCCAGTTGGGGCGGTTCCGATTTTGCAGGCGGAATCGGGGCGCGCAAGGGTCCCGCTCTGCTTGTCACGCTCGCCGGGCAGGCGGTTTCTCTCTTCGTCCTGCTTGCATTGGCAGCAGCCCTGCATCCAGCCGCCCCTGGATGGCGCGCAGCGCTGTTTGCAGCAAGCGGCGGCTTTGAGGGCGCGCTTGCGCTCGCTCTGTTTTACCGCGCGCTGGCCATGGGTGCGATGGGCCTCACCGCCGCGCTCACCGGCCTGATTACAGCGCTGGTTCCGGTTCTGTTTTCCACCCTTCAGGACGGCCTGCCGCCGCCGGTCTGCGCGGCCGGAGTTGTTTCGGGCTGCGCAGCCATCTGGTTGATCACCCACCGGCCTTTGACCGAATCCCGGCACACGCCGCCGGCGGCGCTTGTCTTCGCAGCGATTGCCGGCGCGGGCTTCGGAACGCAGCTTGTTCTCTTCCGCCTGGCCGAGCGTTGTGCCGCCGCGCGCGGTCTGTCCAGCCCGGCCGGCCTGGTCGCCATCATGGCCTCGGCCCGCGCGGCCGGCGTGGCGGCGCTGGTCGCGGTTGTGCTTGCCCCGGTTGCGTTCGGCGCGTTCGGCGCGTTCGCAGCGCCGCCCGCCGCCGGCTCTCCGGCGGTGAGGCGCAAAATGAACCCCGGCTGCGGCCTCATCGCGGCAGGCGCAGGCCTGCTCGATACGGCGGGCAATCTCCTCTACCTCGGCGCGGCGCAGCTGGGACGGCTGGATGCCGCCGCGGTGATCTGCTCGCTCTATCCGGCGGGAACCATCCTGCTGGCAGCGCTGTTTCTGCGCGAGAAGCCTTCGCGGCGGCAGCTTGCCGGCATCGGTATGGCTCTTGCGGCGGTGGCCCTGCTCAGCCGCTGAGAGAGCCGCAGATAACAGCCTTTCCGGAATTTATCGATCTGGACCGAAGGACGGCATTCGGGGAGAAGATAAAATTCCGCAGCATGCTTTAAGAACAGGTCCGCCAAACGCACAAAGGCCCGCGCTGCGCGCGGGCCTGCTCCTGAAGACGCCGGCTCTGCGGCGCAATGCGCCGTAAGCCGGAATTTATTTCTGCTCGAGCTGCGCGGGCTGAGACGGCGCGGCCGGCGGCTGAACCGCCGCCTGCTGCTGCACGGGAGGCGCAGCCGGCGCAGGATCCGTGATGCCGCGAATGCCCTCGCGGAATCCCTTCAATCCCTCGCCCAGTCCCTTGCCCAGTTCCGGCAGCCGCTTGGCTCCGAAAAGCAGAAACGCAACTACGGCTAAAACCAACAGATGCCAAGGCTGAAGTAGATCGCCCATTTTGGATACCCTCCGCGCGCGGAATTCGCGCAGCGCTTTCTCCCGTGAATATTGTCGCACATAACCGGCCGCATGCGCAGAATCCCGCGCTGGCGTTGCGATGGTTGCGTTCCGGCTTCTTCGCTCTCTCGATCCCCTGCTCCCCGCTCAATTCACTTGCGCAGGATTTCCCAGCCGGCTGGTAACCATCGTGTAAAAGGCGCGCAGGTCGTCTTCTTCGCCCATCGTCAGCCGGCGGTAGACCTTCATCAGCGGAAACAGCCGCGAGCCGCGGACCTCGACGGCGGGAACCGCGACCGGACTGCGCTCCCTGGAGTCCGGCAGGCTGCCGGGATAGACCGTCATCTCCCAGCTGCCGGCGTAACGCCGCCGCAGCAGCTCTCCCAGGTAGCTGCCCCACAGGCGGACTTCAAATTCGAGATCGACCTCCGGGCTGTCGCCGACCATCGCAACGATCTCATCCAGCCGATCCACGGATTCGGCGCTGAAATCGAGCGTACGGCGGAACTGCGACTGGGCCACTTCGGCAGCCGCGCGCGCGTAACCCTCCATCATCGTCTCCAGGTCGGGAAATGTGGCGGATTCCAGTTTTTTTCTGATCTCAGCCGCGACAGCCATCCTACACAGGTTACATGCCGCGGGGGCCGGGTGTGAACAGGTTGCAGGACAGGCGCGGATCGACCTGAATGCGCATTTAACCTGCTCCGAAGCGGCAGAGAGCCGCGGGCGGCCGGCGGCAAAGCCGGGCAGGCGGGCCGGAATATGGCAAACTAAGGCTGCCGGAGGCTCTCGCCGTAATGAAACGCGCCCGTTTTCTCGCCCTTGCGTCGTTCGTGCTCTTTGCGCTCGCCGCGCGCCCTGCCGGCAATGACATTTACCCCGCGCCCGAGCGCGCCCGGGCCGACATCGCGGCCGCGCTCAGGACAGCGGCCGCCGAGCACAAGCGCGTGATCCTCGACTTTGGCGGCAACTGGTGCGGAGACTGCCAGGTCCTGGACATCTACTTTCACAACCGGCAGAATCTGCCGATCCTGAACGCAAACTTCGTACTGGTGCATGTCAACGTAGGCCACTTCGACGCAAACGTGGACCTTGCCGAAAAATACGCGATCCCTCTGCGCAAGGGCGTTCCCGCTCTCGCCGTGCTGAGCGCCGGCGGCAGGCTTCTCTACAGCCAGAAGAGCGGCGAGTTCGAAGCCATGGGCAGCATGCAGCCTTCGTCGGTGACCGATTTCCTCCTGCGCTGGCGGCCGCAGCGGCCCGGCTGCCCGGTTACCGCGATGAGTTGTTGAGAACGGGCGGCCAGCTTGCTGTCTTCGCCTGCAGACAATCAACGGAGGACGGTTTTGCCGGCTGTTGGCCGCCCTGCAATGGGCTGAGGGCCGCCCCGCGTGAGAAGCTGGAGTCTGGAAAGTTGCTTATGCGATTCGATCTCGAAAAGGCGTCGGCAAGCGTAGCCTACAAGCTTCTGATCGGCCTGGTGGCGCCGCGGCCGATTGCGCTGATTACCAGTATGGACGACAAAGGCCGGCTGAATGCTGCGCCGTTCAGCGCCTTCAACTACTTCGGCACCGAACCGCCGATCGTAGGCATCGGCGTACAGAACCGCCCGAACAGCGACTCCATCCCCAAGGACACGGCTCACAACATCCGCCGCACGGGCGAGTTCGTCGTCAATGTGGTGACCGAGGATATTGCGCAGCAGATGAACATCTGCGCCACGGATTTCCCCGCGGATATGAACGAAGTGGATCTGGCCGGGCTCACGACCGCTCCGTCGGAGGCGGTGAAAGTGCCGCGCATCGCCGAGGCGCACGCCGCGCTCGAGTGCCGCGAGTACGCAACGGTCGAAATCGGCCGCTCGCGCATCGTGCTGGGGCGCGTGGTGAATGTATACGTGGACGACCGCTTTGTCGATCCTGCGGGGCCCTATATCAAGGCCGAAGAGCTGCACGCCATCGGCCGCATGAACGGCCTGGGCAACTACGTGCGCACGCGCGACGCCTTCCTGCAGATTCCGCGGATTACCTTCGAGGAGTGGAAGAAGCGCCGGTAATCGCCGCCGGTTACGAGATCGGCGCCAGATGTTTGGTGTTCTGATAGGTGTACTGGATGCGGTGGATGACGGTGATGGTCGACAGCACGGCGAGGACCCAGAGCACAGGCGCCATTGCGCCCCAGCGATTGAACAGCGCGCCCAGCAGGATGAGGACGATGCGCTCCGGCCGTTCCATGAAGCCGACCTTGCACTGGCCGATGAGCGCCTCGGCGCGGGCGCGCGTATAGCTGACCATCA
>DATGLJ010000023.1:0-20554 GCA_035294185.1 Occallatibacter sp.
GCCGTGGCTCAGAGTGATGAGGCCGGTCTGCGCGTAGGTCAGCAGCTTGGCGCGGGTGTCGGTGATATCCAGATTGCGCATGGTGAGCTGGCCGATGCGGTCGCGCGGAGAAAAGGCCGACTCGGTCTTCTCCATGCTGAGGCGTTCGGGTGCAAAGGTGAGGTTGGGGGACTCGGTATTCAGAATCGAATAGTCGTTGCCGCGGCGCAGCTCAAGCGTGACCTCTCCGGTGACGGTGCTCGCAACCCAGCGCTGTGCGGACTCGCGGAGCATGATGGCCTGGGGATCGAACCAGCGTCCCTGATAGAGCAGGCGGCCCAGCTTGCGGCCATTCTCGCGGTACTGCTCGATGGTGTCCTCGTTGTGTATGCCGGTGATAAGGCGTTCGTAGGCGATGAAAAGCAGCGCCAGTCCCGGAGCCTCGTAGATGCCGCGGGATTTTGCTTCGATAATGCGGTTCTCGATCTGGTCCGACATGCCGAGGCCGTGACGGCCGCCGATGCGATTGGCTTCAAGAAGCAGCGCAACGGGGTCGTCGAACTGCCGGCCGTTGATTGCGACCGGGAAGCCTTCTTCATAACGAATCGCAACCTCCTCGCGCGCGATCTCGACATCGTCGCGCCAGAATGCCGCGCCCATGATCGGCTCGACGATCCGGATCGAAGTGGAAAGATGCTCCAGGTCCTTGGCTTCATGGGTTGCGCCGAGAATGTTGGAATCGGTCGAATAGGCCTTTTCCGCCGACATCTTGTAGGCCAGCCCCGCGCGCTGCATGTAGGCGGACATTTCGGCGCGGCCGCCCAGTTCGTCGATAAACGCGGCGTCGAGCCAGGGTTTGTAGACCTGCAGTTCGGGGTTGACGAGCAGGCCGTAGCGGTAGAAGCGCTCAATGTCGTTGCCTTTGAAGGTCGAGCCGTCGCCCCAGATGTGAACGTCGTCTTCCTTCATCGCGGCCACCAGCATGGTGCCCGTGACCGCGCGGCCGATGGGCGTGGTGTTGAAGTAGGGGACGCCGGCTGTGGAGATATGAAATGCGCCGGCCTGCAGCGCGGCGATGCCTTCGCGAACAAGCTGGGCGCGGCAGTCGATGAGGCGCGCCTTTTCGGCGCCGTATTCGAGCGCGGCGCGCGGAATGGCCTCGTAGTCGGTCTCGTCGGGCTGGCCGAGATTGGCCGTGTAGGCGTAAGGAATGGCGCCCTTCCGCCGCATCCAGTGCAGAGCGGCGGAGGTGTCCAGGCCGCCAGAGAAGGCGATGCCGACTTTGTGGCCGATGGGCAGCGATTCGAGAATTACAGACATGCTTATGAAAACCTCACAGTGGTCAGGGGACCGTGGCCGGCGGCCGGCCGGCGCCGCCACGATTTGCCTTGAGTTGATGAATCAAAAACGCCGTTGTGATCTTCCTCTGCCGGTCACTGAAAGCTGGCCACATTCGCCAGGCCGCCCAGCAGCAGCAGGAGCAAGGCCTTCTGCGCATGCAGACGGTTCTCGGCCTGGTCGAAAACAACCGACTGCGGGCTGTCGATCACCGCGTCCGTCACTTCCTCGTTGCGGCGCGCAGGCAGGCAGTGCATGAAGACCGCGCGGCTGGCGGCCCGCGCCATCAGCGCCTCGTTCACCTGGAACGGCCGGAAGATGGGCGCGCGCTTGGTCGATTCGTGCTCCATGCCCATGCTTACGCATACGTCGGTGTAGATGGCGTCGGCGCCTTCGGCGGCTGCGTGCGGGTCCTGCAGCAGCCGGATCTCGCAGTTGTTGGCCTGCGCCATCTCGCGGGCAATAGTGACGATCTCGATATCCGGCGAGTAGCCGCGCGGCGTGGCCACGGTGACATTGACTCCAAGCTGTGCGCCCGCCAGCATCAGCGAGTGGCAGACGTTATTGCCGTCGCCCACGTAGGTAAAGTTCAGCCCCGTAAGCGAGCCGAAGTGCTCTTCCAGGGTCATGAAATCGGCCAGCGCCTGGCAGGGGTGCTCGAAATCGGAAAGCGCGTTGATGACCGGCACGCGCGAGTTGGCCGCCAGCTCCGTGACGGTATCGTGCGCATAGGTGCGCAGCACGATCACATCCACCCAGCGCTCCAGGTTGCGCGCCACATCGGCGATGGTTTCGCGTTCGCCGAGCGGGGAATGGGTCTGGTCCACGAAGATGGCGTTGCCGCCCATGGTGTTGATGCCGGTCTCAAAGGCCAGGCGCGTGCGCAGGCTGGCCTTCTCGAACATCAGCACCATCTGCTTGGCGTCGAGCGCATGACGATACTCGCGCGGGTTGCGCTTGACCTCGCGCCCGAGCTTCAAAATCGCGCGCACCTCCGAACTGGAAAGATCGGCGATCGAGCACAGGTCCTCGCCGGCCATGCGCGCCGCGGCGGCGAGGATGTCGGGGTCCTTCTGTACGGGAACCGGGTTGTCCGTCATTGGAATGGTTGCTTTACCGCCCATGATGTTTTTCTCCCGCGGGCGTGGCCGCGTGTTCGAGAATTTCGTCCAGCGCCGCAACGGCCGCGTCGACGTGCGGCTTCTCCAGAATGTAGGGCGGCAGGAAGCGCAGCACTGTGTCGCTGGTGCAGTTAATGAGAATGCGGCGTCTGAGCATCTCGGCGACAACTTTCCTGCCCAGGTCCGCCGACTCCACTTCGGCGGCCAGCATCAACCCGGCGCCCCTGACATCGACAATGCACTCGCGCCGCTTCGCCAGCCCGCGCAGTTGTTCCTGGAAATATGAGCCGACATTTGCCGCCCGCTCCAGCAGGCCGTCCTTCTCAATCGTGTCGATTACGGCGAGAGCTGTTGCGCAGGCCAATGGGCCTCCGCCAAAGGTGGTGCCGTGCATGCCGGCGTGCATGGCGCGCGCCACCTCCTCGGTGCACAGCACGGCTCCCAGCGGAAGGCCGCCGGCCAGCGGTTTGGCCAGCGTGGTTATGTCCGGCTGGATGCCGTAGTGCTGGTAGGAGCACCATTTGCCGGTGCGGCCCATGCCCGCCTGGATCTCATCGGCGATCAGCAGAGCGCCGGTGGAATGCGTCAGCGCGCGCGCCTCGGCGAAAAAGTCGCGAGACAGAGGCCGCACGCCGCCTTCGCCCTGAATAGCTTCAACCAGAACGGCGCAAACCTCATCGGAAAACTTCGCGCGCAGGTCGTCGATGTCGTTGAAACGAACGAACTCCACGCCCGGCACAACCGGACCGAACGGGTCGCGATACTTGGCCTTGTAGGTCGTCGACATGGCCCCGAAGGTGCGGCCGTGGAAGCTCTGCTCGATCGCCAGAAACTTCGTGCCGATCTTTTTGCCTTCGCCGCGGCGCAGGCCGGCATAAGCGCGCGCCAGTTTCAATGCGCCTTCCCACGCTTCGGTTCCGGTGTTGGCGAAGAACGCGCGATCCATGCCGGTGCGCTCCGTCAACCGGAGAGCCAGCTCCGCCTGGCCCTCGTGGTAGAACAGGTTCGAGGTATGGATCAGCCTGCGGCTCTGCCGCGCAATGGCGTCGATAATCGCAGGGTGGTTATAGCCCAGCGCATTGACGCCGATGCCGCTCAGCAGGTCGAGATATTTCTCGCCGTTCTCGTCGGCAATGTAGACGCCCTCTCCTCCCGTAAACAAAACCGGACTGCGGTCGTAGGTGCTCAGCAGCAGCCGCGCTTCGGCGGCCCGAATTTCATCCAGTCTGGACACGTTTCCGATCCTCCTCAGGCGACCATCACTTCCGTGCCGTGGGTAACGCGCGTGCTGCACAGGTCGGGCAGGGCGGCGGCGGCCTCGGCGGGAAGAATGCGCACGCGCTTCACGCCGTTCAACAGCGCTTCGCGGCAGGCTCCAAGCTTGGGCAGCATGCCGCCGGAGATTACCGCACTCTGCGCCATCTCCGCAATCTGGTCGATCGAGAGCCATCGCAGCACTTCGCCGTTTGCGCCCTTTACGCCGGGAACATCCGTGAGAAAAACCAGCGCATCGGCATTGCAGGCAATGGCGCAGGCCGAGGCCATTTCGTCGGCGTTTACGTTGTAGTACTCGCCGTCGAATCCAAGAGCGATGGACGAGATCACCGGCACGCTGCTCAGCTTCCAGATGGCCTCGATCCAGCGTGGATCGCTTGCGGCAATCTCGCCGACAAAGCCAAGATCGGGCGTCGTGCGCTTCTTGCGCGCGCGAAAGATCAGCCCATCGCCGCCGCTCAGGCCTACGGCCGGCTGGCCGAGCGCGCCCAGCGCGGCAACGAGCGATTTATTCACGCGGCCGGCCAGCACCATCAGCGCCACGTCGCGCGTCTGCTCGTCGGTAACGCGCAGACCGTCAATGAACCGGCTCTCGATGCCAAGCGCCTTCAGCATTTTCGTCAGTTGCGCGCCGCCGCCGTGCACCACGGCCACCTGATTGCCGTCGCGCGCCAGCTCGGCAATCGCCCGGGTGCAACCTGCCAGGATCGCCGGATTTTCAAGGCCCGCCCCGCCCAGCTTTACGACGTATTTCATTTACGGCCCTCCGCGGCGAATTTCATTCCAGCCCCTCCGATTCCGGCCAGCCCATCATCACGTTCAGATTCTGCACAGCCTGCCCCGCCGCTCCTTTGAGCAGATTGTCCAGGCAGCTCACAATCACCGCGCGTCTCCCGCCGGCGTCGAGCTGGAACCCGATGTCCGCATAGTTGGTGCGCACCGAATATTGAATCTGCGGCAGCGCCTTGTCATAGAGCCGCACCATGGGACTGCCGGCGAAAAACTCCCGGTAAACGCGCGCAACGCTCTCCCGCGTCTGCGGCTCGCCGAAGTGCACGTAAATGGTGGCCAGAATGCCGCGCGGAATCGGCAGAAGGTGCGGCGTAAAAACAATCTGGTCGGCGCCGATGCCGATCTGCTCGATCAGCTCGCCGGTGTGCCGGTGGCCGAAGACGCTGTAGGCCGAGAGATTGTCGGCCGCGTACATGAAGTGCGTTTTGGCCGTCGGCGCCTTGCCTGCGCCGCTTACGCCGCTCTTGGCGTCGGCCACAATGCCGTGATCGAGATCGATCAGGCCGGCCTTGACCAGCGGTTTGAGCGCCAGGATGACAGCCGTGGCATAGCAGCCGGGGTTGGCCACCAGCTTTGCCCCGGCGATCCGGGCGCGATGCAGCTCCGGCATGCCGTAAACAGCCTGCTTCTGGGTTTCCACGGCCGCGGCCGTGCCCTCATCCTCGAAGGCATACACTGCGCGGTTGACGGCCTCGGTCAGCCGCCAGGCGCCGCTCAGGTCGATCACTTTTATCCCGCGGGAAAGCGCAACCGGCACAACTTCGCGCGAGACTTCATGCGGAGTCGCCTGAAAGAGCACTTTTACGCCGCGCTCGGCCAGCAGCTCCCAGGAAAACGGCTCGTGCCGGAGGCTGCCGATTCCATTGCTGCCGGCAAGATGTGGATGGATCTCGACCAGCGGTTCTCCGCCGCGAGCCGCATCCTTGTCCTCCACGCGGCCGGCGAAGACCGGGGGCGTGCCGCGCAGCCGCGGATGCTTCAGCAGCAGCCGCGCCAGCTCCGCGCCGGCATATCCTCTTACTCCTACTACCGCAGTCTGTACCATCTCCGTTATGACCCCAGCATTTTTTTGATCCGGCCGGCAATTTCCGCGGCCTTTTTCGGATCGGGGCAGATGACCAGCACCGTATCGTCGCCGGCCAATGTGCCGACGACCTCGCTCCATCGCTCCCGGTCCAGCGCCGCGGCCACCGGCTGGGCTCCGCCCAGCGTGGTGCCAATGACCACCTGATTCATAGCCTGCCGCACCCGCAGCCCGAAGCTGTCAATCATCTCCTTCAGCGAGGGCGGCGCATCGTCCATGCCGGCAGGAGTGGTTCCGCGATGACCATTGGGCAGCGAATACCCGTCCGGCCCCTTGAGCAGTTGCAGCTCGTGAATGTCGCGCGAAAGCGTCGCCTGCGTCACCTCGATGCCGCGCCGGCGCAGCTTCCGCCTGAGTTCGTCCTGGCTGGTTACCAGCGAGCTCGAAAGCACTTCGCGGATTACGTTCAGGCGTTGATCTTTCATGACGCGCTTGCTCTTGCATCCAATGAAAAAAGCGCGGTTCACGGACAGGAACCGCGCTCGTATAAATATACAGCGCGACTGTATAACTATGCAAACAGGCTTGGCGGGCCTTCTTCCGGCTCCCGCCGCTTGCGTGCCTTTTGAGCCGGCCGCCCGGCCCCGGCGTCCTGCGCATCCTCTGCGGGGCTCGATAGCGCTTTTTTGCGCCGCTTTTCGCGGTACATTTCCTCATCGGCTCGGGCCAGCAGCTCGGCCAGCGGCGTCTGCTCGCCGGGCTCAGAGGTTGCCAGGCCTGTGCTGAAGCTCAGGCCCCAGACTGCTTCGCCTGCCGGTTCCCGGCTCGATCTCCGGCTCGATCCCGGGAACCGGTTGCCGCGCCGCGCATTCGCTTCCAATGCCGCCTGCTGCAGCCGCTTTGCGGAATTTTCCACCGCCTCTGCGCTGAGCTGGCCGGCGACGGCGAACTCGTCGCCGCCGATGCGGCCCAGCACGTCGGCTTCGCGGAATGTATCCCTGAGGATTGCCGCCATGTCCACCAGCAGGGCCGAGCCCGCCTGGTGGCCAAGCGTGTCATTGACTTTTTTCAGGTTGTCCAGGTCCAGGAAGATTACCGAGAACGGCTGCCCAGACCGCCGCGCAACGAGCAGCATCTGGTCGGCCAGCAGCCGGAAGCCGCGCAGGTTGCAGAGCCCGGTCAGCGGATCGCGCAGCGACAGAGCATGAATTTCGGCCTCCTGCAGGTTGAGCTGCCATGCGAGGTACAGCATCATGGCCATTGAGATTGCCGCGACGCTCGATGCCATGACCGCCGTTATGTAGTGCGGCGGAATACAGCGCCAGTGGATCAGCCTGGCGCGCGCAAGCTCGTGCAGATACGGAGCAATCAGCAGCAGCGGAGCCAGCAGCCGCGCCATCCGGCTGCCGATCCCCCGGCCGAAGAACACCGAGAAAAACCCGTTTTCCGCCCTGCGGATCAACATCGCCAGGGTCAGCGCCAGCAGGCAGAGAAGCGTTCCGGAGGCGGTTTTGGGTTGCGCCGGCCGCCCAAAAGCGCCCAGCAGCGCAACGATATGACCCGAACACAGCACGAGCACCGCCAGTGCGGAGCAAAAGGCGAGAAAATCCGCGATGCGCCGCAGCGCGCCCCGGCGCATCCGCACCAGGGCGACGGCGATGCCCAGCAGCGCCAGGGCGGCCGCCGACTGAGGTGAAATTCCTGCCAGCGGCGGAAAGGCGCCGGGATACCGCGCGGCCAGACGCATATTCATGCCTGATCCCGGCAGCATCTGAACCGCGACAGAAGCTGCGCAATCCAGCGCCACCAGCACGGCAAGCGCGCTGCTCAGCCAATGCGTCGGTTTGCTCGATTTTTCGCGGGAAAAATGCAGGCTGAGGGCCGCCAGCAGCATGATCAGCGCCGCCGGGCCGTTCATGGGCGTCCAGGCAAGGCGCATGGCCGGCAGATATCGTTCCAGCATCTCCGCGGCGACGATTGCCACAACCGTCGCGAGACACAGGTTCTCGATAACGATCAGCTTACCGACAAGTGCGACTTCTGGTTCGCTCGACAGCAGATCGGGCCCGGGCTTGAGCATCTCAGGGTGAACTGAAACGGCGCAAATTCATGAAAACCACAGGTCATTGTACTCCCCATATGGAAATTGCAAAGCTTAAAATTTCGTGGCCGCTGCCGGGGGGTGCCGCCAGGCATCGGACGGGGGCAGGCCGGGCGGCCCGTTTGCCACCGCATGCTGATACACTCTCCCTTGATTGCGGGCCGATCATCGAGCCCGCTGCCGAGCTATCTGCATGAGTCCTGTCGCGCCGCCCTTAGCCACCATTAACGACCTGTTCCTGCGCGTGGCCGACTCGCGCAACGCGCGCGCCGTCCTCTGGCAGGATGAAGCCGGCCAATGGCAGCCGCTTTCGAGCGACCGGATCTACCAGCGTGTCCGCGCCGTCGCCCGGGCCTTTCAGAGCTGGGGCGCAAAAAAAGGCGACCGCATCGCGCTGATCGCCGAAAACCGCTGGGAGTGGGCCGTTACGGACTTTGCGGTTCTCGCCATCGGTGCCGCGGACGTGCCGATCTACCCCACGCTCACTGCCGAGCAGATCGGCGCGCTGCTCGCCGATGCCGGTTGCCGCATCGCGGTGGTTTCCACACGCCAGCAGTTTGAAAAGATCCAGTCGATCCGCAATCAGACCTTGCTGGAACGGGTCGTGATGATGGATGGGCCGGCTCCGGACGGCGCGCTTGCCTTTGGCGATTTGATCGCCGGCGCCGATGCGCGAGGCGCCGAGCGCGACCCCGAGTTCGATGCCATGGCGCGTTCCGCGCAACCCGGCGACCTGGCGACGCTCATCTACACTTCGGGAACCACCGGCGAGCCCAAGGGCGTGGCCCTGACGCACGGCAATATCGCCAGCAACCAGAACCTGGCCGTTGCGCACTTCGACTTCGGCCCGGCCGACGTCTGCATCTCGTTTTTACCCCTCTCGCATATCACCGCCCGCGCACTGGACTACGTGATGTACAACCACGGCGCGCAGGTGGCCTACTGCCCGCAGTTCGACAAGCTGCCGCTGGCCATGCGCCAGGTGTCGCCCACCGTGATCGTCGGCGTGCCGCGGGTTTATGAGAAGGTCCGTCAGGAGGTCGAGCGGCGCGCCGGGCTTTCGCCGCTAAAAAAGCGCCTGCTCGAGGCTGCCGTCGCGAGCGGCTCGCGCTTTTGCGATATTGTCTACGACGGCCGGCAGCCCTCGTCCTTTGTCTGGAAGCTCTGGAACAGGCTTGTCTATTCCAAAGTGCGCGAGGCCTTCGGCGGCCGCGTGCATACCTTCATCTCCGGCGGCGCGCCGCTCGGCATCGATACCGCGCGGTGGTTCGCTGCGGTCGGCATCGCGCTCTGGGAGGGTTACGGCCTGACGGAGACATCACCGGTCATATCCATCAACTCGCCGGCCTATCACCGCATGGGTTCGGCCGGCATGCCGCTGGCGAATGTGGAGCTGAAGCTGGCCGAAGACGGCGAGCTGCTGGTCCGCGGACCGTCGATCTTCTCCGGCTACTGGCATAAGCCGGAGGCGAACGCGGAGTGCTTCGACGCCGAGGGATGGTTCCGCACCGGCGACATCGCCCGCATCGACGGCGACGGCTTTCTCTACATTACCGACCGCAAGAAGGAGCTGCTGAAAACCTCGGGCGGAAAACTGGTTGCGCCCCAGCCGATCGAAAACAAGCTCAGGAGCAATCCTCTGGTAGCGCAGGCCGCCGTGGTCGGCGACAAACACAAGTTTGTCTCCGCGCTGATCTCGCCTAACTTCGCAGCACTCGAAGACTGGGCGCGGCAGCAGGGCATCGCCTTTGGCTCGCGCGCCGAGCTGATCGCCGATCCGCGCGTTGTGGCGCTTTACGACGGAATCGTGCAGCAGGCAAACGTGGGGCTTGCAGGCTTCGAGTCGCTCAAGCGTTTCCGGCTCGTGCCGGACGAATGGTCGCAGCAAAGCGGCCAGCTTACGCCGTCGATGAAGCTCAGGCGCCGCGCCATCACGGAGCAATACGCGGCGGCGATCGACGAACTCTACGCGGACGAAGCAACCGCACGCGCCGTATCGGCGAGCTGATCGTCCAGATCTCTTTACGGAACAGCGTCCGTTTCTTCCACATTTGTTCCAGGCCGCGAAAGAACGGCGCGCCCCATCCGCCCACCGCCAGCACCGCGCCGAAAAAGATCACGGCGTCGATGCTCAGACGGCCCTCGCGATTCCAGTAGGCGTCCGGGTCAAGATTGAGCCACAGGGCAAACTCATCGAGCGTAAGCGCGGCGCCTACGCCGTAGCCCACCGCCATCAGGCGGCTCATGAAGATCGACATCGGCGAATGCGAACGGCCCAGATCGAGCAGCCATCCATAGCCCACCAGCAGAAGGATGAGGATGCCCCACACCAGGTGATGAATATGATGCCCGCGCACCACCACCCACTGGAAATGCCCCTCGTGGTTCACGATCCGGCGTACAAGGATGCGGATGCCGGCAAACGTGATCAGGAACGAAACCGAGGCCAGAAACATCCGCCGCCGCGGCCGGTCGGGTATTGTGGTGCGGACGATGAAGCCCAGCCGGGTAAGCTGCAGCAGCACCAGCAATACAATCACGACCAGGCTGACGAAAGCCAGCAGCAGCAGTGCGCCAACTCCAGGCATATCCTTTATTCAATCATTTCCAGGGCGCTCTCCCCGGCGAAAATTCGCAGGATGTGCCCTCCTGTTCACCCTGCCGCTTTACACTGATTAAGGCGTCAAGATCGGGCAGTCGATCTGCCTTTTGCGCTCTGCTTTTTTATCGCCGCCGTCGGGCCGGCGAGCATAATTCTTCTCGAGGAGATTTCAGCGATGCGTGTTGCCTTGTTGACCGGCGGCGGCGATTGCCCCGGACTGAATGCTGTGATTTATGCGGCTGTGAAGAAGGGGATCAACCACTACGGCGATGAGTTCATCGGCTTTCTCAACGGCTGGAAGGGCGTGCTCGACAACCAGTTCATTCCGCTTACGCTGGCAAACACCGACGGCATACAACTGAAGGGCGGCACCATCCTCCACTCCTCGCGCACCAACGTCAAAAAAGTTCCGGGAGGCATCGAAAAGGTGCAGGAAGTTCTCAAAAAGAACGGGATCGATGCGCTCATTGCTCTCGGCGGCGACGACACCCAGTCGGTGACGCAGTACCTCTGCGAGAACGGCATCAACGGCGTCGGCGTGCCCAAAACGATCGACAACGACATCAACGGCACCGACGCCACCTTCGGTTATGACACCGCAGTCTCCATCGCCACCGAGGCCGTCGACCGCATCCGCACCACGGCCGACTCGCACAACCGCGTGATCGTAATTGAAGTCATGGGCCGCGACGCCGGCTGGATCGCTTATGCCGCGGGCGTCGCCGGGGGAGCCGACGTCGTGCTGGTTCCCGAGAAGCCGATCGACATCGATCGCGTCTCAGCGCTGCTCAGGTACAACTACGATCACGGCAAGCACTACGGTCTGGTGGTCGTCGCCGAGGGATGTCATCTGCCCGAAGGCGGTCAGGTCCTCGGCTCGCAGGAAGTCGACGCCTTCGGCCACGTGCGCCTTTCCGGCATCGGCGAAGCGCTGGCCGGCCTGATCGAAAAGAAGACCGGATTTGAGACGCGCTCGGTGAATCTTGGCCACACGCAGCGCGGCGGCGTTCCCACAGCCTACGACCGCCTGCTCGGCCAGCGCTACGGCCTGCACGCCATCGACATGGTGCATGAGAAAAAGTGGGGCCGCATCGCGGTGCTGCGCGGCACCGAGATCACCGACATCACCATCAAGGAGGCCATCAGCACCAACCGCCGCCTCACGAAACCCTTCTTCGACGTAATCGCCAGCCTCGAAGCCAAAGTCTAGCGCTGCATGCAGCCTTCCGCGCGCCCCACCTTTGCCGCAGCCTCATTGCGGCAAGGGTGGGGAGGAAATTCCGTTACATTTTCCTTGTGCGCTATCGCCTCTGCCAGCCCGGCGACTTCGAGTCCCTCTACGCTATCGAAGAAGCCTGCTTTAAGCCGCCGCTGCGCTTCCCGCGCAGCTACATCCGCCGGCTGGCGAGCAGCGCGGCAGCCGCAACCTGGGTCGCCGAAGACAATGGCCGCATTGCCGGCTTCGCCATCGTCGAATGGTCGAGCCATGCATGCGGCGCCGTCGCTTATATCCAGACGATCGAGGTAGACCGGCGGCACCGGGAGCGGGGAATCGGCTCCGAACTATTGCGCCGCATGGAGTTTTCAGCGCGGCAGGCCGGCGCAGTCCTTATCTGGCTGCACGTCGAGGCTGAAAACGGCAAAGCGATTCGCCTGTACGAGCGGCACGGCTATCGTCTTGAGGGAAAAGAAGAGAACTACTATGCGCAGAGCCGCGATGCGCTCCTCTATGTCAAGCGGCTCAGCGAGGACGCAGACCGAAACCGGACAGCATTTTCGGGATCGACGTAGATGCGAAACGAGAGGCTCAAAGTTTACTGCCGGTCGAGAAAGCGCCGCAGCCTTGCCTCGGCTCCCGGCATCATTGGTTTGTGTTTTGTTATACTTGTTAAGTTGCCGTGCGGAAGTGGTGAAATTGGCAGACACACCATCTTGAGGGGGTGGCGCCGAGAGGCATGCGGGTTCAAGTCCCGCCTTCCGCACCAAAGTTTTCTCGGGCCTGCAGGGTATTTGCGGCGGGACGGTTAGAATCCGCAGAGACCCGGACGGCGGGCCAGTCTGGATAGTTTTGCAGCATGAATATTCTTTTCTATTTCATTCTTGTCGTGCACGTTCTGGTCTGCCTCTTCCTGGTCGGCATCGTTCTGGTGCAGCAGGGCAAGTCGGCCGATCTGGCCGGCGCTTTCGGCGGCCAGGGCTCGCAGACCGCCTTCGGACCCCGCGCCGCAGCCAACGTGCTCACCAAGCTCACCACCTGGTCGGCAGTCCTCTTCATGTGCACCTCCTTTTCCCTGGTAGTGATGTATTCCCGCTCTACCGGCTCGCATTCTGTGCTGGAAAACACCAGGACCCCGGTGAGCGCGCCGGCCAAATCCGGCAAGTAGAGAGAGTCTATTTTCCGGAAACAGACCGTGGCTGACGCTGCGGTCCTCCCGTTTACCGGCCCTTTGCTTTTGCCCTGAGGTTGAGCGCTGCGGCGGCGCGGATGAGATTCCGCAAGGCCGATTCGTCGATCCTGTCGCCTTCATGAACGTCGATGGCGCGGCGGACCTTGCCGTTCAGACCGGAGTTGAACAGGCCCGCAGGGTCTGGCAACGCAGCTCCTTTGGCAAAGGTCATCTTGACGGCGTTCTTATACGTTTCTCCCGTGCAGATGATCCCGCCGTGCGACCAGACAGGCGTGCCGCGTGACGATGGCTTGGCCCACTTCCACTCCTCGACGATCTCGGGATCGGCCGAGAGGATGATCCGGCGCAGCCTGGCAAGCGTCTCTCCGCGCCAGTCTCCCAGTTCACTGATCTTCGCATCGATCGATGCAGAAGCAGACTTCGTCGCCGGACCGGCTGCAGACGGCCGGAGGGCGGATTGGGCGGGCGTTTTCCTATGCAGCTCCGGTCTTCGCGTCAGTCTCCCGGCTTAAGTTGCGTTCGGAAATCGGCTTTGCCGCCGGGCAGAAGAATGATTTCCATGCGTCCCTGCTGGCGGTTGGCGAGCGCAGGGCCGGTGATCTGCGCTTCTTTGCCGTCTTGCGCCGTGTAGCTGATCCTGAGCGGGCCCTCGCCGGTGACCGTGAAGCGATAGCGGAAGTCCTCGCCCGAGGCGAGGGCATTGGCGCCGAAGCTGGCATAGGGGTAATCGACTTCGAGCAGCCGGATGGGTGCGCCGGTGCGGTTTTCGACGGTGGCGTCGATGTGATAGGAGCGGCAGCCGGCGAGCAGCAGCAGCGCCGCCGAAGAGAACAACGCCGCCCGACTCATTCTGGTTTCTCCTCGCCCGCAGCGGATTTGCCCATGGTCTCGCCGGAGCGTGCGCCGATCCTGGCTTCAAGGCTGGCGACCCGTCTGGCCAGCTCCGGCAGGCGCTGAAAAATCGCAACAGCGCGCAGCCAGATGCGGTTGTCGAAGCCCGGCGAGCCGGAGATCGTCTTGCCGGGAGGCACGTCGTGCGAAACGGCCGACTGCGCGGTGAGGATAACGCCGTCGCCGACGGTGCAGTGGCCGGCGATGCCCACCTGACCGGCGAGGATGACGTTGTTGCCGATGACCGACGAGCCGGCGAGGCCGGTCTGCGCGCAGACCAGCGTATTCTCGCCGATGCGCGATCCGTGGCCTACCTGGACCAGATTGTCGATCTTCGTGCCGTCGCCAATCTCGGTTGCGCCCACGGTGGCGCGGTCGATAGTGGCGTTGGCCTGTACATCCACGCGGCTGCCGATACGCACCGGGCCTGATTGCGGAATCTTTTCCCACTGGCCGGATTCGTTTTTAGAGAAGCCAAAGCCGTCGGCGCCGATGATGGCGCCGTTTTCGAGCGTAACGTTGTCGCCCAGCACGCAGTTCTCGCGGACAACTGCATGGGCATGAGCGAAGAAGCGGCTGCCGATGGTGACGCCGGAATAGATGACCACGTGGGCGAGGATGGTGGCGCTGGGACCGATGCGCACGCGAGGGCCGATGACGGCGTAGGGGCCGATGTGCGCGCCTTCGGCGATTTCGGCGGTGGGATCGATGACGGCGGTGGGGTGAATGCCGGCCGGATACGCAGGCGGCGCGTAGAAGAGGCTAAGCGCGCGGGAGAAGGCGTGATAAGGGTTGCGAATGCGCAGCGTGGCCGCGGGAATTTCCTGAAAATCGGGCTCGACGATGACGGCTGCGGCGCGGGTGGTGCGGGCGAGGGCGGCGTAGCGTGGATTGGCGACGAAGGTGATCTCCGTTGGGCCTGCTTCCTCGATACCGCGGACGCCGGTGACTTCAAGGGCCGCGTCGCCGCGGAGTTCAGCGCCCAAACGGCTTGCCAGTTCGCCTAGCTTCATCGATGTCATTGTAATCAAGCAGGGAACAAAGGAGCGAGGGAACAAGGGAACAGGTAGTGGGTCAGTTTGAAGGATACGGGCCTGAGCCCGCACATCAGTCAGGCAAAATGCTTTCGGGCCTCAGCCCCGGAGAGAATGCGATTTCAAATCGACCCACTACCCGAAATCTACGGGTTCGTCTGCGGCGCGATCTCAACAGTAGGCACGATAGCAGGCGATTCGTTGCCGGCGGGCGGGGCCTGCAGTGTGTGAGCGCCGGATTGCGCGGCGTGCAGCGCGGCGTTGGGCGCGATGCCGAGAACGAGCGTAGCCGCGAAGCAGAGGCCAAGCGCGGCTCCAACGGCGATGCCGATCTGAGGGCGGGGCGCGCCCGCCGGATTCGGAGCGGCGGATTCGCCGGCCTCGGGGCGCTGGGCGGCGGTGACGGCCAGGCGCAGGTAGTAGGCCGCAGCCACGCCGGAGTTGAGCAGGCCGATGATGGCGAGAGCGACGGCGCCCCCGTTGATTGCTGCGGTGAACGAATAGAACTTGCCGAAGAAGCCTCCGGTGAAGGGAATTCCGATGAGCGAGATGAGGAAGAAGATCAGCAGGCTGCCGGCGAGCGGCGCGCGGTAGATGAAGCCGCGGAAATCTTCAATCAGCGGGTAGCGGTCGTCGTAGCCGCTGGCGAGTGTGATGACGGCGAAGATGCCGACGTTCATGGCGGCGTAGGCGGCGGCATAAAAGCTGGCGGCGGCGATGCCCATATTGGCCGGGCCGGCGAGCGCGGCCAGCAGGTATCCGGCGTGCGCGATCGAGGAGTAGGCCAGCATGCGCTTCACATTTTGCTGGCGCAGCGCGGCCAGGTTGCCCACCGTCATGGAGAGCACGGCGACCACCCACAGAAGCGGCGACCAGAAGGCGTGCAGCGACGGGAAGGCCTCATAGATGAGGCGCAGCAGCACGGCGAAGGCAGCGGCCTTGGGTGCGGTGGAGAGCAGCGCGACGACGGGCGAGGACGCGCCTTCGTAAACATCGGGTGTCCAGATGTGGAAGGGAGCGGCCGAGACTTTGAAGAGGATGCCGGCCAGCATCATGGCCAGCGCGGCGTAAACCAGTGCGGGATTCTGCGCCAGCGGCGCCAGATGGGCGATCTGGTAGATCTGGGTGGTGCCGGTGGCGCCGAAGATGAGCGCAATGCCGTAGAGCAGGAATGCCGTGGCGAAGGAGCCGAGCAGGAAGTATTTGATGGCGGCTTCGGGGCCGCGGCCGGTGTGTTTGCGGTAGCCGGCCAGGACGTAGGTGGATATCGACGAGATTTCGAGTGCGATGAAGACGGCCAGCAGTTCGACAGCGCTGGTGAGCAGGCACATGCCGACTGCGCCGAAGACGACCAGAGCGTAGAACTCGCCCTGATGGTGAGTGTGGGCGGGCAGTGTGTCGAGCGCCAGCAGCAGAGCGACGAGTACGATGCCGCAGATGAGCACGTGAAAAAAGACGGTGAAGGCAGTGGTTTCGACCGTGCCGAAGAAGCCGGTGCCTTCCGGCAGCGAGAGCTGCCAGACGCTGGCGTAAATGGCAATCGTTGTGCCGATGGCGGCAACGAAGCCCAGATAGCGGCGCGTGGCGCTTACAGGCAGCGAGGCGTCGATGAGCATGATCAGGACGCCAGTGAGGGAAAGAACGGCCTCAGGAAGGATGCGGAAGACGTCGGGCGCGAAGTTCACCGCTGGGCCTCCCGGGAGATTGAGCTGGCGATCATTTGGGGCATTTGAAGAATTTCGATGTACTTCACCTGCTCGGGCGAAGCCGGCGGATGGACGCCGGACTGGATCGAGTTGAGCCAGAGAGCGGGGGCTACGCCCATGACCAGCATCAGCAGGGCCAGCGGCGTGAGTGCGACAAGTTCGCCGAAGCGTAGATCGGGCGCAGGCTTCGCGGCGATCGTGCCTGGATGTCCGTAGAAGAGACGCTGCACGAGCCGGAGCACGTACGACGCGCCGAGGATGACGCTGACGGCGGCGGCGATGGCCCAGCCGCGGCTCACCTGAGTGAAGGTAGTAGAGAGGATGATGAACTCGCCGATGAAGCCGCCGAGCAGGGGAAGACCGGCCATGGTGAGCGCGGCGAGGACGAAGTAAGTCGCGGCGCGGGGCAGGCGCGCGGCCAGGCCGCCGTAGGCGTCAACCTCCGCAGTGCCGTAGCGCGAATCGAGTGCGCCGAGCAGCACGAACATGGCGCCTTCAACGACGCCGAGCAGCAGGATCTGGTAGACGGCGCCGGACCATCCCCTCAGGGTGAGGCCATAAATGGCGAGCGTGACCAGGCTGAAGTGGCTGACTGCGCCGAAGGCAAGCAGGCGGAAAAAGTTGCGCTGAACAAGCGCCAGGCATGCGCCGTAGAGGATGCCGATGACGGCCAGAGCGATCAGCAGCGGTGCGATGGCGCGGCTCTCGGCGGGGAAAAGCCCGACGTGGAAGCGCAGCATCGAGTAGAGCCCCATTTTCCCGGCGACGATCATGGCCATGGCGACAGGGGCCTCGGCAAAGGTGTCGGCGAGCCAGCCGTGCAGCGGGAAGATGGGGACCTTGACGGCGAAAGCGAAGAGAAAGGCGAGCGCGCACCAGAACAGAGCGCCTGCAGGCAGTGCGCCGTGGGTAAGCAGAACCTGAAGCGCCGTGAAATCGAAGGTGCCGGTGCGGGAATAGATCCACAGGATGGCGACCAGCAGAGGCGCGGAGGGAATGAACGTGAAAAGGAAAAACTTCAGAGCGGCTTTGGGGCCGTCTTTGCGGCCGTACATGGCGATGAGGATAGCCATGGGGACGAGGGATAGCTCCCAGAAGCCGTAGTAGAGCATCAGGTCAAGCGAGATGAATACGCCGACGATGGCCGTTTGCTGGACGAGGAAGAGCGAATAGAAGAGCTTGCGGCGGGTGTGGATGGCGTTCCAGCTTGCCAGCACGCCGACGGGCGCCAGCAGGCCGGTGAGCACGACAAGCCACATGCTGAGCCCGTCGACGCCGACGTGATAGAAGATCGCGGGGTTCGCGATCCAGGCGCGGTTGACTTCAAACTGGAAGCCGGGCTGGCTGCCGATGAAGTGCGCCGGCAGGTGCAGCGTGAAGGCGAACGTTGCCAGCGACGTGATGAAGGCGATCCAGTTGGGAAGCCTGGCGCGGTCGGGCGCGAGCGCCACCAGCGCTGCACCGGCGAGCGGAACCAGCAGGATGAGAGTAAGGATGATGGAGTCGAATGGGTTCATCGTCTCAGTTCCTCGCTCCATCGAAATGTGTGAACAGCAGGGCGGCGTGGCCCGGGGCGTGACCGGCGAGGATGAGCGCGAAGATCAGGACGGCCGCTGCGCCCAGCGCGAGCCATGCAGCGTAGGAGCGCAGGTTGCCGGATTGCCAGCGCTGCAGGATGGCTCCGGCGAATGTAGCCGTACCGCCGAGCAGCCACGCTGCGCCGCCGAGGATGCCGATATCGACGATCCAGCCGAGGACGTACTTTGAAAAAGCGAGCAGCGGCCTGACGAAGAGCGCGCTGTAGATTTCGTCGACGTAATACTTGTTGGCGATGAGATTGTAGAGGCCGGGAACACTGGCGGCGAGCTGGGCCGGACGCTGCGGCTTGCGGCGATAGTACTTGTCGGCGATGAGCCATCCCTCGGCAGCTATGAGGACGGCGAGAATGCTCAGCCAGAGTTCGAGATGGCTGCCGGCCGGCTGCTCCCGAAGTGCGCCGGTAGCCGGAGCCAGGTAATCGCCGATGCGCTCGATGCCGATCCAGCCGCCGCAGACCGAAAGCGCGCCGAGAATGACGAGCGGGATGAGCATGGATGCGGGGCTTTCGTGCGGGTGCGCGTCGTGCGAGCGCATTTCGCCGAAAAAGGTCATATACCAGAGGCGGAACATGTAGATGGCGGTGATCAGGGCGGTGACCAGCCCGACAAACCAGAGAATTTTTCCGTTTGCGCCCTGGAGGAACGCGGCGTAGAGGATGGCGTCCTTCGAGAAGAAGCCGGCGAAGGGAAAGAAGCCGCCGATGGCGAAGACCGCGGCCGTCATGGTCCAGAAAGTGACGGGGAGTTTGGTGCGCAGGCCGCCCATTTTGCGCATGTCCTGCTCGCCGCCCATAGCGTGGATGACGGAGCCGGCGGCGAGAAAGAGCAGCGCCTTGAAGAAGGCGTGCGTCATGAGGTGGAAGATGGCGGCCGAGTACGCGGCGACGCCGCAGGCCAGGAACATGTAGCCGAGCTGCGAGATGGTGGAGTAAGCCAGCACCCGCTTGATGTCGTTCTGCATCAGGCCCATGGTCGCGGCGAAGAAGGCCGTCGCCGCGCCGACAATGGCGACAATGCTCAGCGCGTAAGGCGACCGGTCAAAGAGAAAATGCAGGCGCGCGATCATGTAGACTCCGGCAGTGACCATGGTCGCGGCATGGATGAGCGCGGAGACCGGCGTAGGGCCCTCCATGGCGTCAGGCAGCCAGACGTAGAGCGGAAGCTGCGCGCTTTTGCCGGTTGCGCCGACAAGCAGGCAGAGGCAGATGGCGGTGAGGATGCCGCCTGTCCACGCCGGCTGCGCGGCGAGCTTGCCGGCGATCTCGCTGAATGTCAGAGTGCCGAAGTTGCCGAGCAGAAGGAAAATTCCGATCAGAAAACCAAAGTCGCCGATGCGGTTTACGATGAAGGCCTTTTTACCTGCATCGGCTGCGGAGGTCTTCTGATACCAGAAGCCGATGAGCAGATAGGACGCCAGACCGACACCCTCCCAGCCGACGAACATCAGCAGTATGTTGCCGGCGAGGACGAGGGTGGTCATGAAGAAGAGAAACAGATTCAGATAGCTGAAGTAGCGCGCGTAGCCGGCGTCGCCGTGCATGTAGCCGGCGGAGTAGAGATGAATGAGGAAGCCGACGCCGGTGACGACCAGCAGCATGACGAGCGAGAGCTGGTCGAGGACGATTGAGAAGTCGACGTGAAGCGAGCCGGCGCTGATCCACGGATGCGGCAAGGTTTCTGCGTAGGGCAGCGGAGGAAGGCCGGAGCCGAGCCCGACGAGGCTGCGCGCGGGGTTAAGCACCACGGCAAAGGCGCCCAGCGGGGCAAGCAGGCCGATCGCTGTCACCAGCGGCCTGGGCAGACGGCCGCCCAGGATTCCGTTCAACAGAAATCCGGCGAAAGGCAGCAGCGGAATCAACCAGAGATGCAAAGGCGCGTTCATAGCTTCATCAGATCGATACGGTCGACGGCCAGCGTGGAGCGGGCGCGGAATACGGCGATGATGATGGCCAGGCCGACAGCGGCCTCTGCCGCGGCGACCATCATGACGAAAAAGACGAAGATCTGACCTTTGACCATATGCCACTGGTGAGCAAACGCGACAAAGGAGAGATTGACGGCGTTGAGCATCAGCTCAATCGACATGAAGACGGTGATGAGATTGCGCTTGATGAGAAAGCCGACGATGCCAAGACAGAAGAGAGCGGCGCTGAGCAGCAGATACCAGGAGAGAGGAACATTCTGCGCGTACATTACTTGGCTGTCCTTTCCGCGTCATCGACGCTTGATCCCTCGACGCGCGCCAGCGCCACGGCTCCGAGGATGGCGATGAGCAGAAGCACCGAGGTGACCTCAAAGGGCAGGAGCAGCTCATGGAAGAGTACGCGGCTCAGCTCCGCCGTTGGAATCAGCTCGGGGTCGAGAGTCGTTGCGCCCAGGCCCTGCGCACGCAGGATGAGCGTAGCCAGCACGGCCATCACCGCGACGACGGCGGGCAATCCCACGCGGCGCGCGGCCTTGCTGCCTAGGGTGCGCTCTTCGCGGCCGGCATTGAGCAGCATGACTACAAAGACAAACAGGACCATTACCGCGCCGGAGTAGACGATGATCTGCGCAGCGGCCAGAAACTCTGCGCCGAGCATCAGGTAGAGCACGGCCAGCGAAATCATGACCACAATGAGCGAAAGGGCGCTGTTGATGGGATGGGTCTGCACGAGGAGGTTGATCGCTCCAGCGAGGCAGATT
>DATGLJ010000024.1:0-5573 GCA_035294185.1 Occallatibacter sp.
CCTGATCGGGGGTGGGTTGCGGAGACGCGCCGGCTGCGGCATTTGAAGTGGCGCGATGGCCCATCGAATATCCCGCGCCGAAGCACAGACCGCAGAGCAGCAGCAGACCGAAAAAGATGGCCAGCAATGTGCCCGAGCCGAGCGTCAGCTCGGTGTCGCGCGTGGATTGCGGCCGACCTGCCTCTTCCTCGTCAAAAACTCCCCGCATAACGCCGTCCTATCTATCTATGCTACGACTTTTGCGGCAGGACAGGACGTTTTTCTGCCGTGGATGCCTTTCCCCGCCCTCGCTTAAAAAGCCAGAATGCAGCGAGGGCAGGACGCCGTTTGGATTTACGGCTGCGCGGGCGGCTGCGCGCCGCCACCGCCGAGCTTATTGAAGAGGGTCATCAGCTCGATGGGCAGCGGGAAGACGATGGTGGTGTTCTTTTCAACGCCAATATCGGCCAGGGTCTGCAGGTAGCGGAGCTGCAGGGTCATGGGCTGCGTGGCCATGAGAGCGGCGGCGTCTACGAGCTTTTGCGCGGCGCTGTACTCGCCTTCGGCGTGAATGATCTTGGACCGCCGTTCGCGCTCCGCCTCGGCCTGCCTGGCCATGGCGCGCTGCATCTGCTCGGGCAGGTCTACCTGCTTGACCTCGACGGAGACGACCTTCACTCCGAAGGGTTCTGTCCTCTGGTCCATGATGGTCTGGATGCGCAGGTTGAGCTTGTCGCGATGGCTGAGCAGCTCGTCGAGCTCGACCTCGCCCAGCACCGTGCGCAGGGTGGTCTGCGCCAGCTGCGAGGTCTGGTAGACGTAGTTGGACACCTTGATGGCCGCGTCATTGGGACTGACGACGTAGAGGGTGATGACGGCGTTGACCTTGATGGTGACGTTGTCGCGCGTGATGACATCCTGCGGCGGAACTTCGAGCACTTCCTGACGCAGCGAGATGCGGATCATCTGGTCGATGGGGCGGAAGACCAGGATGATGCCGGGGCCTTTGGCCTGGGGCAGCGCGCGGCCCAGGCGGAAGATGACGCCGCGCTCGTACTCGCGCAGGATCTTGATGGAGTTGAACAGGTAGAGGACGATGATCGCGATGAGGATCAGGATGGGAATGGGCAGATCGGACACGGACATTCGGGCCTTCCTCGTTCCGGGCAGTTGAAAACGCTGTCGCGGGAATTGTACTCCAGCGGCCTCAGGCGGTTGATTTCGGCGGTTCCGGAGAAGCGGGTTCCACGCGCAGGATCATCTGCTCCCGGCCAACGACGCGCAGCGATGCGCCCTTGGGGGCGGGCTGATTGGCAATGGCGCGCCAGATTTCGCCCTCGACGAGGACGTGGCCGGAGGGCGCGAGCGGCTCCATGGCTGTGGCCGGATAGCCAACCATGGCGTCCGGGCCAAGGAGGGCCTTGCGCCTTCGCGCGCGCACAGCCAGGCGGACGAGAACGACCGTGATGCATCCAAAGCCGGCGCTGATGGCGATGGCGACCAATGGGCTGACGCCCATCTGCGGCACCGGCGCGGCGACCAGCGTGAGCATGCCGAAGGTGAGGCAGACGATGCCGGCGATGGCCAGAGCGCCGTGGCCGCCGAATTTGGCTTCGAGAATCAGCAGCACCATGGCGGCGACGAGCAGGAGCACGGCCGTGTAGCGGATGGGCAGCAGGTTGAGCGCGAAGATGGCCAAAAGCACCATGAGGGTGCCGAGCGCGCCGGGAACGATGGTGCCGGGAGTGTTGAATTCCAGATAGATGAGCAGCGCGCCGCCGACCAGGAAGAGCAGCGCGATGTTGGGATCGACCAGCCAGCCGAGGAGCTCGTCGCGCAGCGTGGAGCGAAGCACGTTGATGCGCGCGCCGGCGGTGTGGAGGGTCGTCTTTGTGCCGTCCATGCGGGTGATGGTGCGGCCGTCGGCCAGGTCGAGAAGCTGCTGATCGTTGTTGGCGATGAAGTCGATGAGGTGCTGGCTGAGGGCTTCTTCGGCGGTGTAGGAGTGCGAGGACTGAAGAGCGGCGGCCGCGGCCTCGGGGTTGCGGCCGCGGCGGGTGACGTAGGAGCGCAGAAAGGCTTCGGCGTCGTTTTCAACCTTCTGCGCTTCGGTCTCGTCGGGCTTGCCCATTTCGAAGACGACGTGGGCTGCGCCAGCCTCGGTGCCCGGAGCCATGGCGGCGATGTCGGCCGATTCGAGGATAAAGAAGCCGGCTGAGCCGGCACGGGCGCCGGAGGGCGAGACGTAGACGATCACCGGCACGCGCGAGCTGAGAATGCGGCCGACCATGGCGCGCATAGAGTCGACCATGCCGCCGGGGGTGTCCATCTGGATTATCAGGGCGCGTGCGCCGTCGGCGTTGGCGCGGGCGATGGCGCGGAGAAGCTCGTCGGCGCTGACGGGCTGGATGGTGTCGTCGAGGACCAGTTTGTCGACTACCGGCTGGGGAACGGGCGGCTGGGCGGCAGCAGCGATGGCGGAGATGAGAAACAGAAGCACGCCGGCGAGTTTGGCTGCGTTGCGTGACATGGCTTGCTCTGACAGGAAGGATACAGCGGCCGGAGAGAAAACGACAGTATGCCCCCACCGGGGAACAGGATCAGGACCTCCCACGGCTTCACCTCACCGATTACCGGAAGCGTCAGCTACCTGCGCTGTTGAATCTGCTGGAGTAGCTGCCGGGCGGCGGCGCTGGAAGGGTCGAGGGCCAAGGCGGCCTGGGCTTCTGCGCGCGCGCCTTCGGCGTCTCCGGCGCGCAGGCGCACGCGGGCCAGGCCGACGCGTGGGGCTGCCGAATGGGGGTCATCGGAGGCGGCGGACTGGTAGAGGCGCTCAGCTTCGAGGACCAGGCCGCGGCCAAGATAGCCGTCAGCCTGGCTGCAGAGCTTTCGGGCGCGTTCGGCCGGGGACAAAGCAGCGAGGCGTGCGGCGTCCATCTGGTCGAGTACGGCGGCGGCCTGACGGAAGGCGGCGGCATCGAAGGTGCGGACGATGCGTTCAAGCGGATCGGCCGCCGGATCGGCGCTGGGGCTTGCATCGGAACCGGAACCGGCGGCCGTACCGGCGTTCATGGGAGCCTGCTGCGATGCGGGCTTCAAGGGAGATTTCTGGGCCGGATGCTTCCAGGCATCCTCGATGGCCTGCGCTTCACTGTCGGCCGGATCGAGCCTGAGGCACAAAGCCATCTCGTTGAGCGCCGCAGCGGTATTGCCCTGGCGCCTGAGGCTGATGGCGAGATTGAAGTGGTAGTCGGCGTTGTTGGGGTCGTCGGCAGCGGCCTGAACAAAGAGCGCTGTGCCGTCATGGCCCTGGCGGCTGATGGCGACCGCCTGATTGTTGATGACCTGGGCCAGCGGCAAGGTCCGGGCAACCTGGGCGAAGGCCTTTTCAGCAGACGGGTAATCGCCCGAGAAGAGCAGGGAGAGACCGCGGTAGAAACCGGCCTCAAGACCGTCGGGGCCGCTGGAATTGACGCGCGCGAAGGCCTGTGCTGCCTGCTCGTACTGCTGCATGTTGTACTGCTCGCGGCCGAGGGCCATCCAGGCGGGGCTGTAATCAGGACTGAGTTTGACTGACTGCTGGAGATGGCGCAGCCGCTCTGCCTGGTCAGGCTCGGTAATGCCGCGGATGTACTGCTCGAAGGCATCGAGGCGAAGATCGTTGCCGGCGGCCACGAAGGTGGCTTCAGCGATGTTAAAGGACGGATCGAGCTGGCGGGTAAGCTGCCAGGCGAGCTTGTCGAAGACGTTGATCATACCGCTCATGGGGCCGCGGACGCTGACGGCCGGGCTCATGCGCAGGTGCGGAACATCGACGATCCGGGCCTCGGCGACAATATTGGGTCCGTCGAGCGAGTAGCTGCCAACGATGATCGAATCGGCGTCGAGGGTCTGCGCGAGCTTGATCGAGCTGGCGCGAGAGGGCTGAAAGCCCGGCGGCAGGCCGAGATGGTCGAGGGCGTAGACACGGTCGGCGCGGGTCATGGGCGCGAAGCCGGCCGAGGCGAAGCGGCTGCTGAGCAGCTCAGCCGCGGCCTCGCGGATCCACTCGAGATTGGGCTGGCTGGTGCGGTTGTCGAAGGGCAGAACCAGCAGAATGCGGCCGCGGTCGGCGGCGGGCGCCGGGGACTGGGCGCCGGCGGAAGACGCTGAAAACAGAAGGGCGAAGCCGAGAAGGACAAACGCGGCGGCGCGCCACGACGCCGAAGGCCGGCGGGATGAAGACGATATAGACACAACAACGAAATTATATGGGTTTTGCAGCTTGTGGCGCGGCAGGGGCAGGGCGTCTGAATTTATTTGGAGAGCGGTAAAGCGGCCAATAATATGGGGGAATGACACAGTCCTCGCGTCCACGCCGTAATCTGCACCGTAATCTGCGGCCGTTCTGGCGTCTGGTTGTCGAAGTTGCGTCGATTCTTTTTCTTTTCTACTCCAACCTGCTCATGGGCGAATTTACAGCCTCCAACGGCCGGGGTAAGACGCTGGGCTGGGCCATCCGCGACATTTTCACAGTAACTAATTTCTCGATCGCCCTGGTTCTGGCGGTGATCGGCTATGCGCTTTTCGAATTCTGGCGGCGGAAGCTGATGTAGCGCAAGGCAGAGTCCGTCTGCGCCTGTTGCGCCTGCCGTCACTGCCCGGTGCGAGAGCCGGGAGTGGCGAGATCCGCCTCCACCTGACGGTTGAAACGGATCAGGGCGATCCACATGCCCTGGTTCTCTTCCTTCCAGACCATTGTGCCGCCGAGGCGCTGGGCGATGGTTTCGGGCGGCAGATCGTGATGGAGGCCGAAGTAACGCTCGTTGAGAGCCTCCTCGCCCGAGCCAAGACTGAAGAGCTGAAGCGGGGGGTCGTACTTGGTTGAAAAGACGATGGCCGCCGAATACTTCTCCGGCTCCTGGGCGGCGATGTCGATCTGCCCGGGCGTGAAATCCTCGATGCGGCAGACATTCCACGGTTCCCTGACGTAGCCGAGTTCGGGCCGCGTAAGCTGGTCGCTGACCGGCCAGGCGGTGAGCACCGGAGCGCCCTGGTAAAGGCGGTTGAGCTGCGCAATGGCGTCCATATCCATGCGAACGACTCGGGCATAGGCCAGATTGTCTTCCGGCGCGAAGCCGTAAGGCGGATTGAGGAACAGGCCGGCGATAAATGCCGCGGCGGCGAGCAGCGCAACGGCCTGCCAGTAAAGGACACGGCGGTAGAGCGAGGTGACGGCGAGCAGCAGCACCAGCGGGTACATGGGCAGCAGATAGCGCGTAAGCAACGCTCCGCCGAGACAGCTGAAGAGCACGGCGTTGACCAGCAGCAGGAGGCAGACGCGACGCCGTGCGAACGGCGACAGATTGGAGCGTTCGTGGCCATCGGCGTCCGGCCTGGGTTCGAGCAGCAGGGCGGCAAGCGCGATGAAGACGGGCACGAACAGGTTCATGTGCATCGTAAGCTGAAAGACGCGATGGCCGAAGGCGGCGAGGATGCGAACCGGCGCGAGTGTGGACTGGACGTTATAGCGAAAGAACTGGGGGTTGCCGAAGAGAAAGCCGGTTTTTGCGTAGTGGTAGCCATACCAGCCGGCGAGGGGAAGCAGGGGAACG
>DATGLJ010000025.1:0-4596 GCA_035294185.1 Occallatibacter sp.
TTCTGCCGGCGAGGCGGCGCGTTTCTGGGAATCTTTGCGGGGAGGGGCGGCCGGCTTGGCGCCGGCGCGGAAGTAGCGGCTGAGCCGCTCGCGCAGCTGCAGACGGGCCCGCAGCAGGCGCGACTTGACGGCAGGAACCGAAAGACCCAGGGCCTCGGCGGTTTCTTCCGTCGAGAGATTCTCGACGTCGCGCAGGACAAAAACCACCCGGAATCCGCGCGGCAGCCCGTTGATGGTGCGGCGCAGAATGTCCGACAGCTCGGCGTTGTCGTAGTTCTGCTCGGGATTCGGCGCCCAGTCGGCGAAGTCGCGCGGCAGACTGCCCTCGTCCGTCTCCAGGTCTTCGTCCATCGAGACCGTTTTGGCAGTGCGGCGCTTGCGCAGCCGCATCAGGCTTTCGTTGACCGCAATTCGAACCAACCATGTGTAAAACTTCGCATTTCCCTGAAACTGGTCGAGCTTCTCGTACGCCTTCAGGAAAGCATCCTGCGTGACGTCTTCCGCGTCCTCCCGGTTCTGCGTGATGTGCTGCGCAATCCGGAAAATCTGCCGCTCGTACTTGCGGACCAGCGTATCGTAGGCTGTCAGATCGCCCCCCCGGACCCGCTCGACGAGGGCAAGGTCGGGGTGTTCGCCTGCGTCTCCTGCTATGGGTTGGATGGTCGGCATGGGTGTCGGTTGCGAAAAATCCTCGGGGTTCGATTCTGAAGTTCCAGCCGTCAAAGATTGAGTGTACCGGAGTGGGCATGGGTCAACCAAACCAGGCCGGGCGCATCCTTTGGGTTAAGAGCCGGCGCCTGCTGCGCCCATCGGCAAGGCGAAAAAAGGAATAAAGTGAGATTTATGCAGTCCTTTTCCTCCGATTTGCCTGAGGATCCGCCTCTGGATTCCGTTGTTTTGAGCGGCCGCGCATCTGCTCGCTTCCGGCGCGGCGCGGCGCTGGTTTGCTGCCTGCTGTTCACGGCCGGCTGGGCTGCGGCGCAGGCGGCCGCCGGGCAATCGACCGCTCAGTCCAGCGCCCGGACGCAGAAGCAGGCGGCGCACAGGCCGGGTGCGGCTGCGGCCGGAAGCGGCAACAGGAGCGGCAAACAGAAGGCCGGCGCGAAGCGGACCGGCGCAGCGAAAGCGGCAGGCAGGAAACGCGCCGTCAGCCGGCGCCGTCGCACCCGGCCGCGGGCCAGCCGGGCAGTGCGCACGGCGCAAACGGCGCGGATCCGCCAGGCCTTCATTGCCTCAAGCGAGCTGCGGCCGATGGCCCAGCAACTGGCCACGCTGCGCACGCCGGCGGCCTACGCGGGCGTGATGGCCTATGCCCGTCGGCATACGGGCGATGCGGCCGCGGCGGCGTATCTGGCGCTGGGACATGCCTACCTGCTGGACCATCGCTACAGCGAGGCCGTTGAGAATTTCCATCTGGCGCGGGAAGACAGCGGAGAGCTGGCCGACATCGCCGATTATCTGGCCGCCCAGGCCGACCGCGACGCGGGCGATAACGCGGCGGCCGAGACGCTGCTGCATGGCTTTGCCGAACGCTACCCGGACAGCATCTTTGTGGATCGGGTTCCGGAGCTTGAGGCCGCTGTGCTGCTGGCGCTGAACAATCCCGGGGGAGCGCGTGCGGCGCTGGCTGCCGCAGCCGGCACCGACGCCGCCGACCGCCCGGGCTACCAACTGGCCGCAGGAGAGGTGGAGTCTGCTCTGGGCGAGCGGGACGCGGCGGTTGCGGCCTTCAAACGGCTGCTGCTCGAGCATCCTTTGAGCCCCGAGGCGATGCAGGCGTGGGCCCGGCTGAAGGACCTTGGCGGCGAGCAGACGCTGAGCGCGGCCGATCTGCGCAGCCTGGGCGACGCCTACTACAACGCAGGGCGGTACAGCGAGGCCGCCGAGCAGTACCGCACGCTGCAGCGCTCGCCCGGCCTGAGCGCAGACGAACGCAACAGCTTTGCCGTAGCGGCGGCAGCCTGCGATCTGAAGCTGAACCGGCTGACGCAGGCCGAGGCGCAGGCGCTGCCGGACACCGACGATGAAAACGGGGCGCGGCGGCTGTACCTGCTGATGGAGTTGGCGCGCGATCGCGACGACGAGGCCGGCCAGCGGCGGATTGTCGCCGAGATGCAGACGCGGTTCCCGCGCAGCCCGTGGCTGGCCGAGGCGCTGTTCTCAAGCGGCAACATGTATCTGCTCAAGCGCGACTATGCCAGCGCGGCAGCCTACTACGGCTATCTGGCCGAGCACTTCCCGCAGCATAAATATGCGGCGGCGGCGCACTGGCGCGCGGGCTGGCTGAGCTACCGGCAGGGCGAGTTTGCTGCGGCGGCCAGGCTCTTCGACGAGCAGATCCGGCGCTATCCCGATGCGGCCGAAACCGTAAGTGCCCTTTACTGGCGCGGCCGGCTGTACGAGACGGCGGACCATGACCCGTCGATGGCCGCAGCCAATTACCGGGCGATCATTCGCGCCTATCCGCATTATTTTTACGCGCAAATGGCGCGGCTGCGGCTGAGCGCGCTGGGCAGTCTGGAGCCGGCGGCCGAGCCGGAGCTCGATCATTTTCAGCCGGCAGCTGAGCCCAGGCTGGTGGATACGTTCCCGGCCGACAGCCCGCATCTGGCCAAGGCCCGCCTGCTGGCCAATGCCGGGCTAAACGAATACATCGCCGAGGAGATCCAGGCGGATCCGGATTCGGACTCGTGGAGCGCGCTGGCCGAGGCGCAGATTTACGCCTCCTATGACGAGACCTTCCGTGCGCTGCGCGCGATGAAGCGAGCCCTGCCCTATGCCTTAACGGCGCAGATCGGCGCGATTCCGCTGGCTTACTGGCGGATTCTCTACCCGGAGCCGTGGTGGGAGACGATCCGCACGGAGGCGGCGAAGAACAATCTCGATCCTTATCTCGTGGCGTCGCTGATCCGGCAGGAATCCGAGTTCAATCCGAATGCGGTTTCCTACGCAAACGCCTACGGGCTGATGCAGCTTCTGCCTTCGGTGGGGCGGACCATGGCGCGCGAGGAGGGAATAACCCACTTCCAGACCTTCCAGTTGCTGGACCCGGAAACCAATATCCGGCTGGGGACACGGTATCTGCGGGAAATGATCGACCGTTTCGGGGGAGTGCAGGAATATGCGCTGGCTGCTTATAATGCGGGCGACAACCGCGTGGCCGAATGGCAGGCGGCGGGGCCGTACTCGGGAATGGACGAATTCATCGAGTCGATCCCGTTCACCCAGACGCGCGAGTATGTACAGGCGATTCTGCGCAACGAGGAGACGTACCGCGCCATCGACGAGTATGCCCGCGCGCAGAGCAGCATGAAGACGGCTGCGCGCTAAGGCGCTCGGACGGGAATCTCGTTCGATACGGGCGGCATGGAATTTTCATTGACATCTCAGGCCGGGGCGGCAACACTGACTGCAACCAAAATGGCGGGGCCGTGTTGAACAGAGTGTCGGGCCAACGCCAATGAGGGTCAGCAACCTGCTGTAATCGCAAGATGGGCCGCAGATTTGCGCAGAATGCGGCGTTGGCGATCTCACCCGATGGAGGGCAGGATGTCAGCCGAGCTCGAATTTCTGGAAGAGTGGATGCCGGAGAAAATGGACCCTGGCACGGTGTTTGTACTCGATAACCCGTCGAAGCTGGGCCAGGCGCAGAATCCCTTTGTCGCCGTGATGGCGTGTCCGCGGTGCGGAACGCTGGGGCTGATCACCCGGCAGCAACTCTATTCGGGCGATGCGATGATCTGCGGCGGAGACGCCTGTTCGGCCGAATACCGGCTGGACGGCGACCGGATCTGTTACCGGCCGGTGCAGTAGATTCGGAAAGCCGGCAGGCCGGCAATCGAAAAGCTCTTCGCTATCTCCCGGGGCTCTGCGGGCGCGGCTCGAGGTCTGCTCCGGCGGCAGGGTCCGGCCGGTTGTTTCATCCGCCCTGCAGGCGGGCTCCGGTACCCAGATCGAGCAGGAAAGCGGTCTCCCGATCGCCCATCATCTCCCATCCCGTCCCGTGCAGGATTCCGTTCTCGATATGGCCCAGCGTAAGGCCTTCGTCAGACAGCTTTTCGCTCTCCCATGCCAGGCCCTGGCTGCCCCAGGCCACGATGGAGCGATGCCCGGCAAAGAGCAGCAGCGACTGCTGCGGCAGTGCGCGTATCTCAAGCACCGGGCGCAGACCAAGCATGGTAAAGCGCTGCGGCTCCGCGGTATCGATCAGGTAGGCATAGCCGCCGGAGAGGGCGCAGATTGTTTCCGGCTCCGGAGTGGACCAGATGCCGGTTGGCGCCGCGGGATCACGGAAGCCCAGCGCGCAGGTGGCGAGAAAAGGCCGGGCGGGATTCCGGTCCGGCTGGGGCACGACCATCACCTCCAGCGCGCCGCGCTCCGCCTCCTCGGCCTGCGCGGGATAAACGAAATGGCGGGCCGGCAGGATCGCCGGACGGGCGGCGAGGATCTCCGCCCGCCAGCGGCGCGGAAAACTCAGATCCACCGCTGGCGCGGCGATCGCGGACGCTTCACGCGGCATTTCCGGCTGACGGATCATGGCTGCCTCCTGTAGCGCAGGATCCACTCCCGCTGCCCGGGCGTATGGGGCACCTCGCA
>DATGLJ010000026.1:0-4165 GCA_035294185.1 Occallatibacter sp.
GAAATGCCGTACGCTCGAGGAACTCATGGAGCTGCTCGATCCGGCGCACTTCTGGCGCGCGCACCGCGGCTACGTGGTCAACATCGACCACATCCGCGAAGTGGTGCCGTGGTTCAAGTCCAGCTACCAGCTCCGCATGAACGACAAGCAGCAGACCGAGATTCCGGTGAGCCGCGCACAGACGAAGCGATTGAAGGAATTATTCAAGCTGTAAGGCGAGTATTCGCGGCAGCCTCAGTCGTAGCGCTCGAAGACGATCTGATTCTTATGCCATCCGAAGCCGGCAAGCTTCTCGCGCACGCCGGCGACCATGTTGTTCAGCCCGCAGATGTAGGCATAGATATCGAATCTCAGGTCTTTAGCCGGGATTGACGGATCGACCGCCGGCTGCGGCATTGGCAGGCCAAGCCGCGCGGCCCGCTCCTGTACGATGCGCGCTACGTGATCCTGAACGTAGCCGCGCAGCCCGGTCCAGCCGTTATCGGCGCGGCTGAGCGTGGGAACGTAATGAAAGTTGGGCCGTCGCGCGGCCAGGGCCTCGAACTCCTCGCGGTAGTAGAGTTCGGACTCGTACCGCGTTCCGTAGACGAGCCAGATTTCCCTGCCGTTGCTGCGGTCTTCGCCGGACTCCGGAAACAGCCACTGCGCGTAGCCGCGCATGGGCGCAATGCCGGTGCCCGTGGCGATGAAAATCGAGTCGGTGACCGGCTGCTGCAGGACGAAATGGCCGTGCGGTCCATGAACCTGAACGACGCCGCCAATCGGCAAATCGGCAAGATAGTTTGAGAAGAAGCCGTTTTCCACGCGATTCACGCAGAGGTCGAAGCGATTTTCGCGGGCGGCCGATGCGATGGAGTAGGCGCGCGTCTGCTGCTTGCCGGCCTTGTCATGCGCGACGGTTGAGACGAACTGGCCGGGGATAAATGAAAAGGAGTCGAGCGCTTCGAGCACGAATTCGAAGTGGTAGCACTGCGCCGATTCCGAGATGCAGATCTTGCGCGCCAGCCGCGCGGTGTAAAGCTCACGTGCCAAGGCTTTTCTCGCTCCGGGAAAGGTCGATTGCGGCACGCTGCGGCCACGCGAGCATTATAGAGGGCCGGGCGGGCGGATTGTCATGGACGCGCATCAGGCCCAGTAGCTGCGGTCCAGAGTGCGGTATTGGATGGCTTCGGCCAGGTGCGAGACGGTGAGCGTTTCGACGCCTTCCAGATCGGCGATGGTGCGGGCGACCTTGAGGATGCGGTCGTGAGCGCGCGCCGTCAGGCCCTGCTGCTGCATGGCGCGCTCGAGCAGCCGCTCGGCGTCGGCGCCCAGCTCGCAGTAGGCGCGGATCTGGCGGGTGGTCATCTGCGCATTGGCGTAGATCGTCTCGCCGTGTTTTCTGAAGCGCTCGCGCTGGCGCTCGCGGGCGGCCATGACGCGGGCGCGAATCTGCGCCGAGCCTTCGGCCGCAGCGCCGCCGCGCAGCTCCTTGTACTGCACGGCCGGCACTTCGATGTGAATGTCGATGCGGTCGAGCAGCGGGCCGGAGACTTTGGCCACATAGCGCTGGATCATCGGCGGCGTACACAGGCATTCGCGCGATTTGTCGTTGAAGTAGCCGCATGGACACGGGTTCATAGCTGCGGCGAGCATGAACCGCGCGGGAAAACTGAGCGACATGGAGGCCCGGGCGATGGTGACGGTATGGTCTTCGAGCGGCTGGCGCATCACCTCGAGCACGTTGCGCGGAAACTCCGGCAGCTCGTCGAGAAACAGCAGCCCGTTGTGAGCGAGCGAGACTTCGCCGGGGCGCGGGATCATTCCGCCGCCGATCAGTCCGGCATCGGAAATCGTGTGGTGCGGCGAGCGGAACGGCCGCTGCGTCACCAGGCCGTCGCCGTTCAGCACTCCGGCGACCGAGTGGATCTTGGTGGTCTCGAGCGCTTCCTCGAAGGTAAGCGGGGCAAGGATGGACGGCAGCCGCTTGGCGAGCATCGTCTTGCCGGAGCCGGGCGGGCCGATCATGAGAATGTTGTGGCTGCCGGCGGCGGCAATCTCCAGGGCGCGCTTGGCGGTCTGCTGGCCGCGCACGTCGCAAAAATCGACTGCGAACTGCTCGAGTTTGCCAAGGATCTCCTGCGTGGCGACGCGGAAGGGCTCGCGCTGGACGACGCCCACGGCCGTGGAGTTGAGCAGGTCGATGACGTCGAGCAGAGAAGCGACCGGATAGACATTGACTCCCTCGACGACAGCCGCCTCGGCCGCATTGGCGGCCGGGACGATGAGGTTAGGAATATTCTTCTCACGCGCCAGAATGGCGATGGGCAGCATGCCGGCGACCGGACGGACCGCGCCGTCGAGGCCAAGCTCGCCGGCAAACAGAAATTTGCTCAGATCGGTAATGCGCAGTGCGCCGTAGGCTCCCAGGATGCCGATGGCGATGGGCAGGTCGAAGCCCGACCCCTCTTTCTTGAGATCGGCGGGAGCGAGATTGATGGTGATGAAGGTCGGAGGGATGAGATAGCCGGAGTTCTTGATGGCCGCGCGCACCCGGTCGCGGCTCTCGCGCACGGCAGCGTCGGGCAGCCCGACGGTGTGAAAGTGATCCTGGTCGCTGACGGTTCCGCTGTAGTCCACTTCGACGTCGATCAGATTGGCGTCGATGCCGTAGACGGCTGCGCTGAGCGTTTTGAAGAGCATAACAGGGAGTTGGAGGGAAGTGTACCAGAAGCAGGATGCAGGGATAAGGGCTCGGAGAGCAGCGAATGGAGGCGGGGAACAGGAAGAGTAATGCCGCTCCGGCCGGATTCCGGAGCGGCGCGGCGCAAGCGACGCTGTTTACCTGCGGGTTTCGTCCAGCGCCTGATCGATGATCTGGTAGAGCTTGCTGTGATCGACGACTTCCGTGTATGGCGGCGCGCCGTGGCTGCCGTTGGTTACCACCCAGATGGTGGGAGTATGTTGAATGCCAATGCGGTTGCCGAGGTCCTTGTCGGCGTTGACCTCGGCGGCGAGCTTGCCCTGCGGATCGACCGAGAAGGGCAGTGCGATGCCGTGGGCCTGGGCGAATTTCTGCGTCCATTGGGTAAGCTCGGGCAGCGTTTCGATGGAGGGCTGGTTGGCGAAGATGTAATCGCGGTACTCGTTGCCCAGGTCTTTGGATTTCAGATCAAACCAGCGCGCGTAGACCGCGGCCTGGAAGCTCCAGGCATGGTAGGGCAGAGGGAAATCGTGACGGATCCAGGGAATGTGGTAGTGTTCGGCTGCCGCTTTTACGATCGGGTTGGTAGCGGCGCAGTTGGGGCACTCCATGTCGGCGAATTCGATGATGGCGACGCGCGCGCCGGCCGGCGGCCTGAGCGCGGCCGGGTCGTGGACCGGGGTGGTTTCCGGAGCGCCGAACTGCGCCCGGACGGCTGCGGCAAGGACGACCGCGCCGGCTACTGCCAGCAACCCGGCAAAGCGGCGAATCCGCGAAAAACCTGCAGGGAAAGATCGATGGAACATGTTGGTTTGACGGCTCCCTGAGGGCATTGTAATGGGTGCGGGCGGGGCGTTCCTGCCGGCAGCCCTTACGAACCGGCCCGCGGCCGCAGCCGTCTTTCGAAATGCGCCTCGATCTCCTCGAGGGTCCTGCCCTTTGTCTCCGGCAGGAAGAAGACGGCGACGAGGAAATAGACGACCGTGAATGAGGCGAAGAGGAAGAACATCGACGAGTATCCGTAGCGGGCGACAAAGGGCAGAAAGATTCCGGCGAGGGTCGTGGAGACGAGCTGATTGATGACCAGAGCAATGCTCATGCCGTTCGAGCGGATGCGCGTGGGCATCAGTTCGCTGAGGGCCAGCCAGACCACTACGCCGGGCCCCATGGCGAAAAAGGTCATGAAGAGATAAAGGCCCAGAGCGACGAGCCAGCCGTGGCGAGCGCCAGGGATCTGGCCGAGGATGGCCTTGTCGATTTTCAGCGGCGCGGAGCGCGAGGTCTTCGGGTTGCCGAAGGGATTGCGGAAGAAGGCTTCGACGCGGTTGTCGGGCAGGCAGCCGGCGCGCGAGATCTGAAGCGGCGCGGCTGCCGAATCGTCGGAACGGACGAAACTCGTCGCCGCCGTGTAGTCGCCGCAGGAGTAAATGACGGCCAGCGAGGCGTGGCTGCTGTCTATGGCGCCGCTGGCTGGAGTCTGCG
>DATGLJ010000027.1:0-3004 GCA_035294185.1 Occallatibacter sp.
ACTCCTGCTCTTCCTTTTCGGGATTGGTATCGTCGAAGCGCAGATTGGTTTTTCCCCCGAACTCGTCCGCCAGCCCGAAATCAAGAAAAATAGCCTTGGCGTGGCCGATGTGCAGGTAGCCGTTGGGCTCGGGAGGAAAGCGCGTCTGAATGACGGCATCGCCGAATTTTTTCGTGCGCACGTCCTCGGCGATCATGTCGCGGAGAAAATTCGACGGTGTGCGCGTTTTCTGGTTATCCGGATTGGTATTTGTATTCATTGCTGCGATTCCTTGCCGGCCCCGCTGTTTAAAAGGGCGCGGCTTTTGTCGCGCCGAAATGTGGCCGCTTTAAAACGTGTTCCAGAGCCTGAAAAGCGCTCTTAACCGATCGTATCGAGCTTCTCCCTGGCCTGGCCGATCCGCTTCAGGCACACATCGCGGCCCAGCACCGCCATCGTCTCGAACAGCGGCGGCGCATTCCTGCGCCCGCATACAGCCACGCGGATCGGCTGAAACATTGGTCCGGGCTTAAGGCCGAGCGAAGCCGCAGCCTCACGCAGCGCCTTATCCAGAGAATCATGATCAAACGGGTTTTCTGCAAGAACCTGCCGGGCGGTCTCAAGCACGCGCCGCGCCGCCGCCGCATCGCTCTTTTGCGGAATCAGCTCTGCCGGATCGTACGGCGGCAATTCGTCGAGAAAGAAAAAATCCGCGGCATGAATGGCCTCGCGCAGCAGCTTGATGCGCTCGCGGATGAGCGGTGTTACTGCTGCGACTCTCTCGGGTGAGGGACGAAAGCCGGCCTGCTCGAATACCGGCTCCAGATTGCGGGCAAGCTCGTCCACCGGCAGCGCACGAATGTGCTCGGCGTTCAGCCAGACAGCCTTGGCATCAAACGGATCGTCTTCGGTAAAGTTCACCACCGCGTTGGCGCGGTTCACGCCGTCAAGCGTGAAAAGGGAAGTCAACTCATCGATCGTCAGAAATTCCCGGTCGTTTTTCGGCGACCAGCCGAGCAGGCACAGGAAGTTGATGAACGCCTGCGGCAGAAAGCCGGCATCGCGGTACGTCGTCACGCTCACCACCGGCCCATGCTTGCGCTTGGAGAGCTTGGCGCCGTCGGGCGCAACCAGCAGCGGCAGGTGCGCGAACTGCGGCGTCTGCGCGCCAAGCGCTTCGAAGATCAGCAGGTGCTTGAACGTGTTGGTCAGGTGATCCTGCCCGCGGATGATGTGGGTGATGCGCAGGTCGGCGTCGTCTACGCAGGAGGCCAGATGGTACGTCGGCATTCCATCCGATCTCAGCAGCGCGAAGTCTTCCACCTCGTCGGCCAGCTTTGACTGCTCGCCATAGACAGCGTCGGTAAAGCGAAGCGCTCGTCCCTGGCCGCGCGGCACGCGGTAGCGCAGCGCGAACGGCTCACCGGCGGCGGCGCGCCGGTCGCTCTCCTCGCGCGGCATCTCGCGCATTCCGGGATTGCACAACCATGTCCCCTGCGCGCCGGACGGACTGTCTTCCTCGGCGCGCGCCGGCGTAAAGTCGCGGTAGGCCAGTCCCTTTGCAAAGATCGCCTCCGCCGCCTGCCGGTGCAGCGCCAGCCGCTCGGACTGCTTGTACTCCTCGTCCCACTCCAGGCCCAGCCAGCGCAGTCCATCGAAGATCGACTGTACGCTGGCCTCGGTGTTGCGCTCGGCATCGGTGTCGTCCAGCCGCAGCACCATGACGCCATGGTTATGGCGCGCAAACAGCCAGTTGAAGATGAACGTGCGCGCGCTGCCCACGTGGAGAAACCCGGTGGGCGAAGGCGCAAAACGTACGCGAGGAGGTGACGAGGAGGGCGTAGGATCGGGCATCGTTCTAAGGATGATTCTACCGTCTTGCGCCATTGTGCGCTGTGCCGGATAGTGGGTCGGCTGCAAAGGGGGGCGGCCTTCAGCACGTATACAAACCGAGCAAAATGTTTGCGGGCTTGAGCCCCGAGGGAATGCGATTTTCAGGCTGCGCACGGCCTGATTTCGCCGCAAACACAGAAAGGCCATCCCGAAGGACGGCCATTCCGCATCTGCCCGCGCGCCGCTACTGCCGCCCGAACCGGTACACCAGCCCGGCCGTAAAGCCGCGGCTGGCCTGTACGGATGAGCCAAAGCCGGTAAAGAAATACTCCGGCGCAAGCCGCAGCACGATATTCGGCGCTACGTTGTAGTCGCCGATGACGGCGGCGCTGGCGGCAAAGGTGCTTTGATCGGAGTAGAGCCCGAGCAGCGATGGCGGAGTGCCGTTGGTGTCGCCGGAGAAATTGCCGTATGCCCAGCCCCCCATTACGCGTCCGGAGACGGAGTACTTGGGCTGCATATAGAACCGGTACGTGGGGCCGAACATTACGTCATACTGGCTGATGGCCGGCCGTGTGAAGTATCCCTGACTGTATTGGGTTACGCCCACGAAGGCTGTTCCGTACTGGCCGCGGCCGTCGAGGTCGAAACCCAGCCGCTCGCTCGAATAGCGGGTCAGCCCGAAGTTCCACGCGTAGTACGTGAGCCGCTGCATCTTGTCCGAGGGGCCGGGTTTGAAGCGCATGTAGCCCATGTTCATGTAGGTTTCGAATTTGTGGTCGTAGGCGTCATGAATGGCCGTGGCGCGGCGCTGCTCGCGGCGCATGCGGATGCGCGCCTGCACGCTCATCTGTTCCGATTCCCGGCTTTGCTGCGTCTGACCGGCGCCCGGCTGTCCGTCCACACGATTCGGAGTCTGACTCTGGGACTGATTTCCCCCGTTCTGGCCCTCGTCCTGCGCCATGGAGTTGCTGCCGGGGTTCTGCGCCATCGCGGCAGGCAGAGCGGCCAAACCGAGCGCCAGGATAAAGGCAAAAGGTCGAAAAGAACGCATTGCGATTGGAATTCCTCCACGGGAGTGCGGAAGCAGGCGCACTGCGCAAAAAACAGGCGGCTATCGACCGGCACAGCCTCCGGCCTTGCTTCCCCCTTAGGTATTAAATCATCCGGGGGCCTGAGGATGGGCAATGAC
>DATGLJ010000028.1:0-6862 GCA_035294185.1 Occallatibacter sp.
GTCTTCGCCGCACCGCTGGCCGTCGACAAGGAGCACCTGCGCGCGACTGGCGGAAAAGTACGCGTCGTCGTGATCAACGCCGGTAACGCCAACTGCGCCGCCGGCCAGGCCGGTCTCGATGCTGCGCGCGCAACCTGCGCCGCTGCGGCAAAGCAGTTCGGCTGCAGGCCCGAGGAAGTTTTCCCCTCCTCCACCGGCGTCATCGGCGTGCCGCTGCCGGCCGAAAAGCTCATCGCTGCACTGCCGCAGATCGCCGCGCAGCTTGCCGCCGAGTCCGACCGCTTCATCGAAGCCGCGCAGGCTATCCTTACCACCGATACGGTCGAGAAGACCGCCTTTGCGCGCCTCGATGCGCCGGCTGCCAGCGGCTTCGCATCCAAATCCGGAGAAGTCCGCATCGCCGCCTTCGCCAAAGGCGCCGGCATGATTCATCCGCAGCTTGTGCCGCACGCAACGATGCTGGTCTACATCATGACCGACGCGGCCATCGAGCCCGGGGATCTTAACGGATATCTCCGCGAAGCCATCGATCTCAGCTTCAACCGCATCTCGGTCGACGGCGACACCTCGACCAATGACACTGTTCTGCTGCTGGCCTCGGGCGCGAGCGGCATCAGGATCGGCGCCGGCGACGCCGCTTTTGCCGCTGCGCTCAGGCAGGTTTGCACCTCGCTGGCCAGGCAGATCGTCGCCGACGGCGAGGGCATTAAGCATGTCGTAGAGTTGCGCATCCACGGCGCGGCCAATGACGCCGATGCTCTGCGCGTCGCAAAAGCCATCGCGCACTCGCCGCTGGTCAAAACGGCGTGGGCAGGTTGCGATCCCAACTGGGGACGCCTGGCTGCGGCCATCGGCTACTCGGGCGCGCAGATCGATCCCGCGCGCTTCGACATCTCATTTGGCGCGCTGCCTGTTTGCCGTAACGGCGGCCGCGCGCCGGAGTTCGATGAGGCCGCTGCACACAAATATCTTGAGCAGCCGGAATTTTCGATCACCATCGATCTCCGCCAGGGCGAAGGCTCGTGCGTCTTCTGGACCACCGACCTGACTGCCGAGTACGTTCGCATCAATGCGGACTACTCCACCTGAGCCGCATCAGCCATCGTGCGAGGCAGGGTTTGCGAGCCTTGCCTCGCGCTTTGGCCTCGGACCAGTGCAACGGTTGCCCCCGTTACAATCGATCTCAGCCGCACGCTTGTGACCGCCCCGCATGTCGATTCGAAATAAAAGACAGAAAATTGGCCAAAGCTCTTCGCTCATCCCGCAGCGCAGGCTGCGCGAGCTTTACGCCGGCCTCGTGCGCTGCCAGATTCTCAGGCACCAGCTAGCCCAAGGGGCGGCAGGCCTCGGCATCCACGCCCGCCAGGGCGATGCGGCCCCGGTCGTGGCAATCGCCACTGCTCTGCGCGGCGGCGACGTCATCGCCACATCGCCCGGCGATCTGCTGCCGGAGTTTGTCCGCAGCCGGCGCAGTCTCCAGGCATTTGCCGCGCGTCTCATCAGCGCCGAGCGGCAGCCGGCATTCGCCGCTCAGCTCAGCTCGGCGCTCGCTGCCGCACGCCTTCACCGGCGGAAAAACTCAGGCAACATCGCTGTTATTTTTGCCGATGGCGCACAGACCACCAGCGTCGCCTGGCGCAATGCCCTTGCGGCGGCTGCGCGTGAGCGCCTGCCCATCCTTTTTGTCAGCCGGAACGAGCTTGTTCGCGCGAGCGGCAGAATGCGCGCGACCCCGGGTTTTCCTTCCATAAACGTCGATTGCGACGATGTGGTTGCCTGCTACCGCGTTGCATCGGAGGCCATGGCGCACGCCCGCCGCGGTAACGGCGCCACGCTGATCCGCTGCCTCGAGTGGCCCGCATCGCTTGCTCAGGGCTGCGCCGCGGGCGACCCTGTAGCCAACATGGAACGCTATCTGGCCTCCGCCGGTGTTTCCGTCTCGCGTGCACGCGCCGCAGCGGCAGCGCAGTTTCGCCGAAACTTCGAAACGGCACTTGCTTTGCCTCGCAAAGGCCCGCTCCAGAAGCGCCGGAGCCGGTAATCGCCAGTGTTAGAGTGAAAGTTGTATGAACAAGCCCAGACGCATGACCACGGCTGTGGCGGCCGTAAGCGCCGGAGCCTTGTTTTCCGCTGCATTCATGTTGGTTGCGCAGCCCGCCGCTGCGCAGATCGGGGCCGCTCAGACCGCATCCGTCTGCCAGCCAGCTGCGCTCGGTTCGCCCTTTATTCCCATCGATAGCTGGATCTATCCGGCCATCTGGCGGTTGTATGCCATGGGCTATGTTGACGATGTCTTTCTGGGCCTGCGTCCCTGGACCCGCGCCAGCGTGGCCAACATGCTCGAACAGGCCAGCCCGCGCATCGATGACGCCGTCACGAACGGCGCAACCACGGCGGACCAGGCAAAGGAGATCTACGACGCAATCGACTATGAGCTGTTCCCGGACGTCAGCGGCCCCTGTCGCGCGGCCGAAGGCGGCGTTCGCCTGGAATCGACCTACTCGCTGGCCCGCGTCATCAGCGGCACGCCGTTGCACGACAGCTACCACCTCGGTTCGAGCATCATCAACGACTACGGCCGCCCTTTCGAGAGCGGCTTCAACAATTACACAGGAGCCAGCGGCTACGCCACCGCCGGCCGGTTCGCGCTCTACGTCCGCGGAGAATTTCAGGGCGCGCCTTCGGCTGCCGGTTATTCGCCGGCGCTGGCCCAGACGCTCTCGAATGTCGACCAGATAACCTTTCTCAATCCTGCAACAGGCGCGCCCTTCCCGCAGACCACGATTCCGCTCGGCCCTATTCCCACAATCACGCAGGGCCGCTTTCTTGAGGCGTATGTATCGGGCCAGGTTCTCAACCACGTCATCTCTTTTGGCAAGCAGGACGAGTGGCTGAGCCCTGCCGAGGGCGGCTCGATGGCCTGGTCCAACAACGCACAAAATATCTACGCCTTTCACATCAATCGCGTCGAGCCGCTTCGCATACCGCTGCTCTCGCGCGTCACCGGTCCCTTCCGTTACGAATTTCTCGTCGGTGCGCTGCGCGGCCATACGCTTATACCCAATCCCGCGTATCACAACAACCCCGCTGTGCAGCCCAACGTCCTCAACCCCGGCGATCCGTGGGTGCACATGGAGAAGCTCAGCTTTCGGCCGACGCGCAATCTCGAATTCGGCTTCGAGCGCACCGCGCTTTTTGGCGGCGAGGGTCACTCGCCCGTCACTCTGCATACTTTTCTCAAGAGCTTCTTCAGCACCCAGAACGTGAGCGGGACCGTAAAGGACGGCCGCGACGATCCGGGCGCGCGCTTCGGCGCATTCGATTTTTCATATAGTCTGCCGTTCGTACGCAACTGGCTCACTCTGTACGCCGACTCCGAAGCGCATGATGACGTTTCGCCCATCTCCGCGCCGCGCCGCGCCGCCTTTCGCACGGGTCTCTACCTTTCGCATGTTCCCGGTCTTCCCCGGCTCGATCTGCGCGCTGAAGCGGCATCGACCGATCCCTCCGTCTCGCCGAGCGTCAAAGGCCGTTTTATGTATTGGGAGGGAATTGAGAAGCAGGGTTATACCAACCAGGGCCAGATCTTCGGCGATTGGATGGGCCGCGAAGCCAAAGGCGGGCAGGCCTGGGCCACCTGGCGCCTGAGCGGCAACGAGTGGCTGCAGGCCAGCGTGCGCAATCAGAAAGCCGCCAAAGACTTCATCCCCGGGGGCACTACGCTCGATGAGATCGATTTCCAGGCTGTCAAGCGGCTCAATCCCGACCTGGAGCTGAACGCCAACTTCGGCTACCAGCAGTGGAAGGCGCCGGTTTATCTGCCCGGCGCGCAGACCGTCACCATCACTGACATCCAGCTCACCTGGTATCCCGGCCGGAAGGTAAGCTTCTGAACTTACCGGGCTCTGGGATGCGTTTCTTCATACACCTTTTCGAGCTGCATGGTCGTCAGCTGCGTGTAGCGCTGCGTGGTGGATAGCCGCTCATGGCCCAGCAGCTCCTGAATGGCGCGCAGGTCTGCGCCTTCTTCGAGCATGTGCGTGCCAAAGGCGTGGCGCAGCGTGTGGGGATGCACGTCGGCCGGCAGGCCGCGCAGAATCGCAATCCGCTTCACAATGCGACCCACGCTGCGCGTGGTCAGCCGTGCCTGGCTCCCGTTCGCCAGCCCGCGCAGCCGCAGGTTGACAAACAGCGCAGGAGAATCCGCAGTTTTGCCGGCTGCGTTCAGCCGCGCCGCGCGCTCCGCCAGGTATTCGCGCAGCGCCTGCGCCGCGGCGTCGCCCAGCGGAACATAGCGCTGCTTCTGCCCTTTGCCGCGCACCAGGATCGCCTCGTTGCTCCAGTGGATGTCGTCGAGATTCAAGCCCGTCAGCTCGGCATTTCGGATCCCGCAGCCATACAACAGCTCGAGAATCGCGCGGTCGCGCGCCGGCCAGCTTGCGGCGTCGTCGCGCACCGAATCCATCACGCGGTTCAATTGCTCGATGGACGGCACGCGCGGCAGGTGCTTCGGCAGTCGCGGCGTAGCTACCAGCGAAGCCGCATTCTTTGCGATGCGTCCGGTTCGGGCAAGCCACTTAAACCAGCTGCGGATAGCGGCCAGAGCCCGCGCCGCCGAAGCCCTGGATAACCCGCGATCGTAAAGCGAACCGAGATAAGCGCGAATCTCGGTATGCTCGATCCGGTCGACGCCTCGACCCGATTCCGCGCCAGAGGCATTTTCTCCTGTACCGCCGCACCCCCCGATCCACGCGGCAAACGCCTCCAGCTCGCGCCGGTAGGCGCGCAGCGTATGTGCCGAGGCTCCGCGCTCGTTTTCGAGCATGCCCAAATACTCTGCGACCAGCCCTGCGTAAAGATTGCGCGCACTGCCCGTTTCTCCTTGCGTGTGCGAAGGGAGGAAGCCCGCGCTCTCATGCTCCGTGCCGGTCATGCGTTCCTGCCTTCCGGCTCGCCCGAGGCGTCCTTCATCTCTTCGGCCGGTCTGCGAGCTGCGCGCGGATGATGCTCCCGATGTACAGCCTTCAGCCTTCCCAGCGCCACATGCGTATACACCTGTGTCGTCGAAATGTCCGCGTGGCCCAGCAGAGTCTGCACGCTGCGCAGATCAGCGCCGTGCTCCACCATGTGGGTGGCGCAACTGTGCCGCAGCCGATGCGGGCCAGCCTGCCGGTTTGCCGCTTTCACCAGATGCCACACCCATTGCCGGGTGAGCGGCGCGCCGCGCACCGAAAGAAATAACCGCGCCGGCTGGCGTGTTTTGCTGCGTCCGGTGCCAATGCGCTCGAGATGCGGCCTTCCATGGCGCAGATATTGCTCCAGGGCAACCAGCGCAGAGCGGCCCAGCGGCACGATTCTCTCCTTGTCGCCCTTGCCGCGGACCTGCGCCCGCCCCACATCCAGCCGCAGATCGCTGGTGGCAAGCGCCGTCAGCTCTGAAACGCGCAACCCGCTGCCGTATAGCAGTTCCAGAATCGCGCGGTCGCGCAGCGCCGCAGCCTGCGCCTGCGGATGCGCAGCGGCGGTCTCTGCCTGCTGCAGCATCGCGCCGACCTCAGGCTCCGAGAGCGATTTCGGCAGCACCTTCCAGGTCTTCGGCGACTCGATATTCACCGTCGGGTCGTGATGGATACGCCGGTCGAGCAGCAGCCACTTGTAAAAGCCGCGCAGGCAGCTCAGCTTGCGCGCTATCGATCGCGCATCGATCCCATGCTGGCGCAGATGCTCGAGGAACGCGGCTACATCCGGTTGCAGGGCGCCGAGCAGAATCCCGTTGCGCGCCTCGAGGAACTCGGCAAACGTCCGCAGATCGCCCAGGTACGCTTCGCAGGTAAGCGGCCGCAGCCCCTTTTCCACGCGGAGATATTGCTGATAATCCCCAATGAGCCGGAGGTTTCCCGTCGCACTGTCGATCGGCATTCGCTTGCGCGCCTCGTCCACAATCCCGATTATCCGCGCCGTCCGACTGCTCCGGCGGCGAGCGGGCCATGCACCGAACCAACCTCATTACGGAATCAACTTCATCACCTGATCCGCGCGCCAGCACTTCCGCTGCGCGGCTTTGCGGTGTGCAAATTTCTCCGCGATCGATGAGAATAAGATGGGATGAGTTTATTGGAAACGGCAAAAGTCTTGACCACGGAACAACCTGTAGCGCGCCAGTGGAGCGCCGCCGAATTTGAGCGGCTCGCGCTCGAAGCCCTGGATAGCCAGGCCCGGCCCAAAGTCGCCGTCTTTGACTGCGACGGAACCCTCTGGAGCGGCGATGCCGGCTTCGGCTTCATGGAGTGGTCCATCGAGCAGGGCCTGGTCTCGCGCTCCTCGGCCGACTGGATTGACAACCGCCATCGCGCCTACCGCGCCGGCAAAGTCGGCGAAGAAGCCATCTGCGGCGAGATGGTGCAGCTCTACGCCGGTCTGCGCGAAGAAGAGCTGCGCGCGGCCGCCGCACGCTACTTCGAGAGCGCCATCAAGGCGCGCATCTTCCCGGAACTCCAGTCGCTCGTCGCCGCTCTCGAAAAGAGAGGCGCGCAGCTCTGGGCCGTCAGCTCGACCAACCGCTGGGTCGTCGCCGAGGGCGTGCGCCATTTCGGCATTCCGGCGGAGCGCGTGCTTGCTGCAGATGTTCGTGTGGTCAAAGGTCTGATTACGGCGGAAATTCTCGATGTTCCCACCGACGAAGGAAAGGCCGCGGCGCTCAGGCGCGTGGGGCTCGACCGTCCGGATGCCGTCTTCGGCAATTCCATCCACGATCTGGCCATGCTGGAGATTGCCCGCTGCGCCTTTCCCGTCAATCCATCGCCGGCGCTGGTAGAGGCGGCTGCCCAGCGCGGCTGGGGTTACTTCCGCCCCGCCGGCGCGG
>DATGLJ010000029.1:0-4095 GCA_035294185.1 Occallatibacter sp.
GGGCGCATGGGACCAGACCTGCGGCGGCGGCATCTGGTGGAACTATAAACGCAGATACAAAAATGCGATCGCCAACGAGCTGTACCTGAGCGTAGCGGCGCACCTGGCAAATCGCACTGAAGGCGCGGAGCGGCAGGGGTATCTCGACTGGGCTGAGCGCGAGTGGAAGTGGTTTGCAGCCTCGGGGATGATCGAAGACGATCACCTCATCAGCGACGGGCTCGACGGCCAGTGCCACGATAACCACGCGACCAAATGGACCTATAACCAGGGCGTGATCCTGGGCGGGCTTGCGGAGCTCTCGCGCGCTGCCGGCGACCGGACGCTTCTCGACCCCGCACGCCGGATTGCAGACGCGGCAATGGAAAAGATGACCGGCGCCGACGGCGTATTGCACGAGAAGTGCGAACCCAACTGCTCGGGCGACGGCAAGCAGTTCAAGGGCATCTTCGTGCGCAACCTGATAGCGTTCGACGGTTTTGAGCGCGATCAGGACACGCGCAAGCGCATCGAGCGATTCATCGAGGCGAATGCGCACAGCATCCTGACTCGCGATCAGAGGCCGGATCACGGCTTCGGTCAGGTGTGGTCGGGGCCCGCGGGGCCGGTGGACGCGGTGACGCAGACCGCGGCCCTGGATGCGCTGGTGGCGGATCTGGAGCTGAAGAACCGGCAAAAGCAGTGAAACCGGGCGATGACCGGCGATTTCATCGGCAGAGATTATTCGGATTGAGGTAAGCCTCAGTGGCAATTACGCGGCGTGCGGCATTGCGGGGATCGGCAGCTACGGCGCTGGCAGCGGCGGCGGCGTTTGCCGGCGCGCTGCCATCGGGATTGAGTGCGGCGGGAAGCGGATTTAGCGGGGGACGGCCGGCGCCGGACGAGCGCAGGTTCACAAGCCCGGCGATTGAAGCGGCGATCCGCGCAATGCGGCAGAAGATCGGCGACGCCCAGCTGGCGGCAATGTTCGAACGCTGCTTTCCGAATACGCTGGATACGACCGTTTCGACGGGCACGGTGGACGGCAAGCCGGATACGTACGTGGTTACGGGCGACATCGATGCACTGTGGCTGCGCGACTCGGCGGCGCAGGTCTGGCCGTACCTGCAGTTTGTCCGCGAAGATGCCTCGCTGCGCACGCTGATCGAAGGGCTGGTGCGGCGGCAGACGCGCATGGTTCTCATCGACCCCTACGCCAATGCCTTTGTGCGCACCACGGCCGACCCGCCGCTGCCGTGGGCGGCGAAGGATCAGACCGTGATGATCCCGGGCGTGGCCGAACGCAAGTGGGAGGTGGATTCGCTCTGCTACGTGGCGCGCCTGGCCTATGGCTACTGGAGCATGACGGGCGATACGTCGCCCTTCGGCGCGCAGTGGAAGGCCGCGGCGTGGAAGATTGTCGATACATTCCGCGAGCAGCAGCGGCTGCACGGGCCGGGGCCGTATTCGTTCGCGCGCAGGTCGGAGGTTCCCTACGACACGGTCCCGCTGCACGGCTACGGAAACCCGGCGCGGCCGGTAGGAATGATCTACTCGATGTTCCGGCCATCGGACGATGCGTGCATCTATCCGTTTCTCGTCCCTTCGAACCTTTTCGCGGTGCGGTCGCTCGAGCAGCTCGGCGAGATGGCGGCGAAGGTGCTCAACGACGCGAAGCTGGCCGCAGCCTGCGGCGAGCTGGCGGGGATGGTGCGCGCGGCTCTGGCGCAATATGGAACCTGCGAGCATGTGCAGTTCGGCAGGATCTGGGCCTACGAGGTGGACGGCTACGGCAACGTGCTGATGATGGACGACGCCAACGCGCCCTGTCTGCTGAGCCTGCCTTACCTGGGCCTGGCGGACGTGCGCGACCCGCTTTACCGGCGCACGCGGCAATTTTCCCTGAGCCGCGCAAACCCATACTTCTTTCAGGGCACAGCAGCCGAGGGAACCGGCGGCCCGCACATCGGGCTGAACTATATCTGGCCGCTGGGTATTATCCTGCGAGCGATGACTTCGACCGATGACGAGGAGATTGTCTGCTGCCTGCGCTGGCTGCGGGATACGACGGCCGGCACGGGATTCATCCACGAGTCGTTCGAGAAGGACAACCCGGACAAGTTCACGCGGCCGTGGTTTGCGTGGGCGAACACGATCTTTGGCGAGCTGCTGCTGAAGCTGGCCAAGGAGCGGCCTGCGCTGCTGCAGAGCGTGTAGCCGGCAATTCAGGAAATGCTCGGCAGGAAGAACTCGATCGGAAGGAAAAGGGGAATGGCGCGTAAGAACGGCTTGGATCGCAGGGCATTTTTGAAAGCTTCTGGCGCGGCGGCTTTGGGGGCGGCGGCATTATCGGCAAATGCTGAGGCAACGGCAGGCCGAGGCGCCGAGCGCGACGGCAAGCGGGACGAGGGTGCAGAGCGGAACGTCGAGCCGATCGATCTGGTGAACGTCCTGCAGGGCGCCGAATCCACGCGCGTGTTTTCGCGCGGCAATACGCTGCCGATCGCGGCGGCGCCGTTCGGCATGGCGCACTGGACCTTGCAGTCGGAGGACAATACGGCGTGGATGTTCCAGCCGGCGAACCGGCGTCTGCAGGGGTTGCGCTGCACGCACCAGTTGAGCCCGTGGCTCTCCGACTACGGGCAGGCTGTCTTCCTGCCATTCGCAGGCGATCCGAATCCCAGGGCCGAGCCGCGCGCCTCCAGCTGGCGGCCGGAAGACGCGCGCCTGCATCCGTACTCGTTCCGTCTCAGGCTGGCGCGCTACCTGGCGGATGTGGAGCTGGTGCCGTCGGAGCGGTGCGCAGTGGTGACGGCGCAGTTCGCGGACGATCGGCCTTCGGGGTTCCTCATCGAAGTTCCGCACAGTGCAGAAGCGATCAAGACGGACGGCAGACGCACACTGCGTTTCAGGTCCCGGACCAACAGCGGCGGCGTACCGGAGAATTTTGCCAATTACTACGTGGTGCGTTTCGCCGAGCCGTGGCAGAGCTGCGAGGCAAGCGCCGAAGGCGAGAGCCGGATTGCGATGGTGCGGTTCGGAAAGGCGCGCGCGATTGAGGCGCGGATTGCAACCTCGTTTATCTCCTTCGAGCAGGCCGAGCGTAACCTTGACCGCGAGCTGGGAACAAAAAGCGTGGATGAGCTTCGCGCCGCGGCCAGGGCGAGATGGAATGAATATTTCGGCCGGGTCGAGGTGGAGGGCGGAAGCGATCGCGAGCGCAGAACCTTCTACTCGTGCCTCTATCGCGCGCTGCTGTTCCCGCGCATCTGGCATGAGCCGGATGCGGACGGAAACCCGCAACACTTTTCCCCTTACACCGGCCGGTTAACTCCCGGCGTGATGTACGCCGATCACGGATACTGGGACGTTTATCGAGCATGGTATCCGTTCATGTCGCTGGTTTATCCGGAGCGGCTGGCCGAGATTCTGCAGGCCTGGACGAATGCGTACAAAGAGGGCGGATGGCTGCCGCAGTTCCCTGCGCCCGGGTATCGCGCGTGCATGACGGGCAGCCTGATCGATGCGGTGTTTGGCGACGCGGCGGCCAAGGGCATCCATCTTCGCTCTGCCGGCGGGCAGGAGGGCTTCGACCTGGCGACCGCCTACGAGGGGCTGAAGAAGCACGCCACGCAGCCCGGCGATCCGGACAAGGGCTATGGACGGCGCGGCATCGAAGACTACCTGAAGCTGGGATATGTTGCGGCCGATCATGTGGAGCAGTCGGCGGCCGAAACCTCCGATGCGGCTTACGGAGACTTCTGCATTGCGCAGGTGGCCAAAGCGCTGGGACACGAGGACGAAGCGAAGATGTTCCTCGCGCGGTCGGAGAACTGGCGGCATCTTTTCGACCCGTCGACGGGATTTTTGCGCGGCAGGCAATCGAACGGCGCGTTTATCGAGCCCTTCGATCCTATCCGGTGGGGCAGCCCATACGTGGAAGGTTCGGCGTGGCAGCACCGCTGGGACGCGCCGCACGACCTTGCCGGATTGATCGAAGCGATGGGCGGCAGGGAGCGCGCCGTCGCCGCGCTCGACACAATGCTGACGATGCCGCCCGACTTTCACGTGGGTATCTACGGCCTCGAGATCCACGAGATGTCGGAGATGGCCGCG
>DATGLJ010000030.1:0-6304 GCA_035294185.1 Occallatibacter sp.
GCTTTTGGCGGCCAGGTACGCGCCCGAGCCCATCGAGAGAGCGGAGGCGATCATTCCGGAGAGGCCGGCCAGCAGCACGTAATGGCTGGTCTGCGCGGGATTGCCGAGGGTAGCGCCGGAGACGCCGGAGACGATGCCGAAGATGGCGCCCAGGCCGTCATTAACCCCATAGATGGCGTCGCCGATCCATGAGCCCGGCTGCTTGCGGCCCTGGTTGCGCTTGGCCAGCAGCTCATCGAGCACGGCCCTGGGGTCGATCTTCGGCGAGCCGGCGGGGGCGTGGTAGTGACCGCGCAGCAGCGATCCAAGCTCGCGGTAGTGATCTTTTTCGTCCTCGATGACGTGCTCGAGGATGGCGATGGAGCCTTCGTCGCCGAGGGCCTTGAGCTGCTCGCCGTAGCGGGCGATATCGCGGCTTTCTTCGATCTCCAGCCGGCGCAGGGCCATGCGGATGCCGCCGGCGCGGTTAGCCAGCGAGTCGGCCTCGCCGCCCGGGCCGCCTTTGTAGACTGGCTCGGGCCCGCCCAGCTCTCTGATGCGCTCGGCCCAGAGCGCGGCGTGTTCCAGTTCGGCGGCGGAGAGATGGCGCAATACCTGAGCGCGCACCGGATCGCTGTCCCGGTCGGCCAGCGTGCGATAGGTATGGTGGCCCTCCATTTCGGCCTGCCAGTTGGCCTCAAGAGCGGCCAGGATTTTTCTGGTGCGTGCACCGCTCAACAGTGCGATGGCCATGCGCGCTTCTCCTTGCCTTTCTGATGAGCATAGCGGAATCTGCGAACCGGAGGCGAGAGGGATTCCGGGGCGCCTGCGCCATCCGCCTTTCCACAGGCGCACGCTGCCGTGTAGTGTTGTGTTCAGCGCGCAGGCTGGTTTTCTGCGCCCGAGCCGGTTGCATCAATAGCCCCAGGCGGCTGAAAAGCTTTCCTCGGGGGCCGAAGCCTGCTATGGATGGGGTTGTTTCGGCGCAGCCAAGACCCCGTCCTCTCAAAACAGCATTTTTGCAGCCGGTTCCCGACGCTTTTGAGAAATCGGAGAGAAAGTACGATGGCAGAAGGAAAACACGCAGGTCTAACCTCGCCGGGGTATGTTGCTCCGTTCATCACCATCACGGTGCTGTTCTTCATCTTCGGGTTCATCACCACGCTGAACATGGCGCTGGTGCCTGATCTCAGGTCCATCTTCGACCTGTCCTACGGATGGGCCATGCTGGCAGAGTCGGCGTTCTTTCTGGCCTACTTTGTCTTCTCCTCGCCGAGTTCCAGGCTGATCGAGTGGATCGGCTACAAGAAGACGATGGTGGTTTCGCTGTTTGTGCAGGTGGTGGGCTGCGCGCTGTTTGTTCCGGCCGCCCGGCAGGTGAATTTCCCGCTTTTTCTGACGGCGGTGTTTATTGTGGGCGCAGGCGTGACGGCGCTGCAGACGGCGGCCAACCCCTACGCTGCGATTCTCGGGCCGGAAGAAACCGCTCCGGCGCGCCTGACGCTGGCGCAGGCGTTCAATTCGATCGGCGCCATGATCGCGCCTCTGGTTGGCGGCGCGTTTTTTCTGAGCGTGACCGACAGCACAGATAAAGCGGTCATCGCCAATGGGGTGCGCGGACCGTATATCGCCATTGCGGTCGGCCTGTTTGTGCTGGGAATTGCCGTGATCTTCTCCCATCTGCCGCCGATTCCCGGCGCGCGCTCGGCAAAGGCGGCGGGGGTTGAAGGGCCGATGCGCAGCATCTGGAGCTATCGGCATACGGTGCTGGGCGCTCTCGGCATCTTTCTCTACGTCGGCGTCGAAGTAGGGCTGGCGTCGATTGCAGTGAATTACTTCAAGTCGCAGGGCATGAGCTCGCTCAGGACCGCGTCGTTCCTGGTTTCGCTCTACTGGGGCGGCGCGCTGGCGGGCCGGCTGCTCGGCTCCTGGATGCTGACCAAGGTGAAGGCGGGCAAGCTGCTGGGCATCTTCGGTTTCTGCGGTTCGGCGCTGCTGATCACCAGCATGCTTTCCTCGGGCGGCGTGGCCATCTGGAGCCTGGTGCTGTGCGGCTTCTTCAACTCGATCATGTTTCCGAATGTGTTTGCGCTGGGCATTGCCGGGCTGGGGCCCATGACGAGCAAAGGCTCAGGGCTGATCATGACGGCGGTGGTGGGCGGCGCGGCAATTCCGTACCTGCTGGGCGCCGCGGCCGATCGTGTCGGCATACAGCACGCGTTCGTCATTCCTCTGTGCTGCTACCTCTACATCGCGTGCTACGGGCTGTGGTGGTCAAAGCCGAAAGAGGCGCTGGACCTCGCTTGAACAGGGCGGGCAGCGGAAGAAGACAAGCAGGCAACGGCGTTTCGGCGTTCGGACCGCAGCATTACTGCATGCCCGGGTGCGGCAGCCGCTTCACCGGCGGGCCGGTTTCGGTCCAGAGGAACGTCAACTGGTCGGCATCGTCCTGGATCTGCTGATCGGCGCCGACGCCGGACGAGTGGCCGCCGTCGAGGCTGTAATGCAGCAGGATGGGGCGGCCGCTGGATGACGCGGCCTGCAAGAGGGCTGTCATCTTGCGCGCGTGCAGCGGGTCGACGCGCGTATCGCTCGACCCGGTAAAGAACAGCACAGCCGGGTACGCCGTGCCCTTTCTGACATTTTGATAGGGCGAGTACCTGAGCAGATATGCGGCCTGTTTCTCGTCGTCGGACGAGCCGTACTCGGTGGTCCAGTGCGCGCCCTGCTCGAACTTCTGGTAGCGCATCATGTCGAGCAGCGGGTAGGCGCAGACCACGGCGGAAAACAGTTCCGGGCGCTGCGTAATCGCCGCCCCCATCAGCAATCCGCCGTTTGAACGGCCGGTGATGGCGAAGCGGCCGGGCGAGGTGTACTTGTTCCGGATAAGGTACTCGGCTGCGGCGAAGAAGTCGTCGAAGACGTTCTGCTTGCGCTCGAACATGCCGGCCTCGTGCCACTTTTCGCCGTATTCGCCGCCGCCACGCAGGCTGGGCAGCGCAAACCATCCGCCCTGCTCAAGCCACCAGGCCCACTGGGGGTTCCACTCCGGCGTGTAGCTAACGTCGAAGCCGCCGTAGCCGGTCATCAGAAGGCGCTCGGCGCCATCCTGCTTCAGCCCCTTTTTGCCGGCGATGAACATCGGAACCTTCGTGCCGTCCTTCGATGTGTAGAAGACCTGCCTGAGTTCGTACTGGCTTTCATCGAATGGAACCTTGACCCGGGCGAACAGATCGCGCTTGCCTGTGGCCGTGTCAATTCGATAAATCGTCGGCGGCAGGATGAAGGATTCGAAGCTGAAAAAACCGTACCGGCCGTTCGTCCGCCCGGTTACGCCGCTGGACGAACCGATGATGGGGTAGTCGATTTTTCCGGCCGGTTTGCCTTCGAGTGTGTAGACGCTGGTCTCGGTCTTCACGTCGTGCAGCCGGTCGACGTAGAGTTTGTGACCCACGATCGAGAAATTCGTGATGACGTCAGGGCCCTCGGGAACCACTTTGTCCCACGCTTCGGGCATAATGCCGGGATAGGCTTTGTAGATGACGCCGTTGGGGGCCTTGTAGTCGGTCTTCACGTACCACGAGCCGCGGTCGTAGATGGCGGAAAAACGGGAATCGATGGCCCAGGTGAGGACTTCGAAGTAGGATTTCGGCCGGGTCAGGTCTTTGTAGACGATATCGACGCGCCGCGCAGGAACGCCGCGGTCGATCTCGACGACGAGGTAATGGCCATCGTCGGTGACAGAGGCAGAGAAGAGGTCGATGGGGCCGAGTTCTTCACCGCGGAACTCGCGGCCGAACAGCAGCGTGTCGCGCGAGAGGCGCTCGCCGAAGGTGTGCCGGTAAAGCAGCGTGCCTTTTTGATCGGTGCGCGTGTAAAAGACGCCTGTGCCGTCGGGAGTAAAGCAGACCGAGTAATAGACGGCCGCGGGGAGGACATCGAAGAGCGTTTTGCCGGTCTTCACGTTGTAGAAGCGAACGCTGGTTTCGTCTGCGCCGCCCTCGCGCACCATGTACGCAACCATCGAGCCGTCGCGCGAGACGTCGGCCAGAGCGACCGAGGTATTTGGATCGCGGCTGAACTGCGCCGGATCGATGAGGCGCAGGTCCTTGCCCGTCCAGCCCTGGCGCGCATAGATGGACATCTGGCCCTCGCCGGCGAGGCGCTTTTCAAAAAAATAGGTGTCGCCGCGCTCGACCGGGATCGACCACTCGTCGATATTGATCAAAGAGTCCAGATCGTCGGCCACCTGCGGGCGGATGCGAGCGTCCTGCATGTAGCGGGCGGTGTAGGCGTTCTGGTCGTCGATGAAGGCTTTGGTTTCCGGGCTCTGTGCGTCTTCAAGCCAGCGGTAGCTGTCTGTGACTTTCAGGCTGCCGTAGGTGTCGGTCACGGGCGCGGTCTGCACAGCGGGCGGCGGCGGAAGCGCGAAGCCGCCGCGGCTCTCCACCCGGCGGACGGAGACCTGTCCGTCGGTACCCGGGCTGTGCATCGGTTGCGCAGCAAGGCAGGCGGCGGCAAGGCTTAACGAAACTGCGAGGGAGACGCTCCGCTGCATGCAATGCCCTCCGGAGGACAACAGGATAAGCGGACGGATGCGAAAAATGCGCGGCGCTTGCCGGTAAATACGGCCGGAGGACGGTGCGCAATTCCGCCCGGTCCCGACGGGCTATACGATTTCCCGATCCCAGTTTTCCAGAACGCGCTTGAACTCCAGCATGAACCGGCAGGCATCGGCGCCGTCGATGAGCCGGTGATCGAAGCCGAGCGTGAAGTGTTGCATGGAGCGGATGGCAATCGTGTCGTTGCCCTCGGCGTCGGTCAGCACTACGGGTTCTTTCTTAAGGCCGCTGATGCAGAGGATGGCCGAGTCAGGCTGGTTGATGATCGGAGTCGAGAACTCGTCGCCGAAGACGCCGGCGTTGGTGAGCGTGAAGGTCGAGCCGCCCACTTCGTCGGGGTTGAGCTTTTTAGCGCGGGCGCGGCCGGCGAGGTCGGCAATGGCGCGGCCGAGATCTGCGAAGCTGCGCTGCTCGGCATGGCGCACGACCGGGACGATCAATCCCCATTCGAGCGCCACCGCAATGCCGAGATTGACGTTGGCGTGGTAGTGGACGGCATTGTCGATGAGCGAGGCGTTGACAATGGGATGCCGGCGCACCGCCGCGATCACCGCCGCGGCCACGAAGGGCAGAAACGTGAGCTTCACGCCATGGCGCTGCTCGAAGATGTCTTTTGCGCGATCGCGGGCGCGGACGACGCGTGTCATGTCGATCTTGTAGACAGTGTGGACATGGGGGCTGATGCGCTTGCTCTCGACCATGCGCTCGGCGATGATGGCGCGCATGCGCGAGAGCGGGACTACTTCACCGGACAGAGGCGCCTGCGGCGGGACAGCCGGCCCGCTTACGCGAGCCCCCGTCGCAGCCGTGGCGTTACCCGCCTCGATATAGCGCAGAATATCCTCCTTGGTCACCCGGCCCTCGGAGCCCGTGCCGCGGATTTGCGCGAGGTCGATATGGTGCTCGCGGGCGATGCGCCGCACCAGCGGCGAGGAGCGGATCCTGCCACCCTCGACGGCTGCAGCCGCTGCGGACTGAGCCTGAGCCTGCGCCGGAGCCGGCGAGACCGGCTGGCCGGATGCGGCTGCGGCCGCCGCTTCAGCCGAAGCGGACGCGGCGCCGCCAAGGACCGCGACCACGGTGTTGACGGTAACGGTCTGGCCTTCAGGGGTTCGGATTGCCGTGAGGACGCCGGCGACCGGCGCGGGAATTTCGGCGTCAACCTTATCGGTGGAGATTTCAAACAGCGGCTCGTCCTTTTCGACGCGGTCGCCGACTTTTTTGAGCCACCTGGTGATCGTGCCCTCGAAGATGGATTCGCCCATCTGAGGCATCACCACCTCGACGCCGGAGGAGGGCTGCGGCGCGGCAGGCGGTTTTATCCCGGCCTGTGTCTGCTGCGGTTTTGCCGCCGGCGCAGGCTGGCCCGGCGTCGCCTCGGCGCTCTCCGACACTACGGCGACGACCGTATTTACCGTCACGGTTGCGCCCTCATGAATTCTGATTTCGGTGAGCACGCCGGCGACCGGCGAAGGGATCTCGGCGTCCACCTTGTCGGTGGAGATTTCAAAGAGCGGCTCGTCGCGCTGCACAGTGTCACCAACCTGCTTGAGCCACTTGGTGATGGTGCCTTCAAAAATCGACTCGCCCATTTGCGGCATCACAACCTCGGTGCCTGGGCCTGTGGCCGAGCCGGACGCGGCTTCCGTCGTCTGTGCCGCCGCCGGAGCCGCTTCGGACTTTCCAGGAGCCGCAGCGGAATT
>DATGLJ010000031.1:0-5593 GCA_035294185.1 Occallatibacter sp.
CGCCGGGATTCCCGGCCGGGCCAAGCGCCCAGGTCATTTCGCCGGAGGTGCGCACGGCGGAAAAGCCTTCCGCCTTGGCGTTCTCAACGACCTCGGCGAAAAAGCCGATCATCCATTCGGGATCGAAGTCGCCGTTCCTGAGATAGGCGTCGCGTTTGGTCAGAATGACCAGCGCACCCGCATCCGTGGCGGCGGCAACGTCGATGCCATGGCGCTCCATCGCCGCAATCACTGTCTCGGCAGTATTGTCATCATGGATATAAACAGCTTTTTCTCCCCGTTCGAGCCCAAGGCGAAGGAACGGAACCACAATATCGAGCTGCTCATCCTGATTTTCGTAGATGAGTGCGAGGTGGTCGTGGTTCCCGCAGGAAGAAAGCTCCGGATGATTGAGCGACCAGGCGCGAAGGAAGGAGGGAAGCGGTCCGGGCGGCATAACTGTCAGTGGATCGGGGGCAAATGTAACCATTTTTTCGGATTCGGCTGGTAAAAAGACAGGCGGTAAAGGACACTGACGTTACGCAGCGTTCTAGTTCGGATGCGGTGACTGCAGAAATAAGATGCCTGCGGCGGCAAGTTCATCTTGCTATCCCGAAAAGCCGCATCCGTATTTGAAAACGCCGAGAACCTCATTGCCCCGCTATAGTGGAAGCAGCATGTCCTCTGCAGAACCCGGCAAGGCCCTCCTGATTCATTTCTCCGGGCGCAATCGTCCCGGCCTGGCGGCGGAGCTTACCTCCGCGCTGGCGAGCCAGCGCATCGGCATACTGGATATCGGCCAGGCGATCGTCCATGAAACGGTCTCTCTGGCCATCCTCGTCGAGCTTCCCTCAGCCGACCGCATCGCCCCCCTGAAAGCCGTGCTGACTGAGCGCGCCCGCGAGCTGCATCTTGACGCCCGCTTCACCGACGTCGGCGCAGACGAGCTGCGCCAGTGGCGCAACGGCCGCGGCGGCTTTGACCGGCAGCACTTCGTCGTCACCGTCCTCGGCCGCTCCATTACAGCCGGACACCTGGCCCGCGTCACCGCCATCGTCGCCGCGCATGCAATGAGCGTCGACCGCATCGACCGACTCTCCGGCGAACTTGCGCCGCAGGACGGCAGCGCTGCTGCGGCGAATGCCTGCGTGGAACTGGCCATAAGCGGATCCGGGGCGCAGGAAGCCGCGATGCGCGCCGATTTTCTGGCCGCAGCGCAGGAGCTTTCCATCGACATCGCCTTCCAGCGCGAGAGCATCTTCCGCCGCAACCGCCGCCTCTTTGCCTTCGACATGGATTCGACCCTGATCCAGGGCGAAGTGATCGACGAGCTGGCCAGGATGGCCGGCGTAGGCGACCAGGTGGCGAGGATTACCGAAGCCGCGATGCGCGGCGAGCTCAATTTCGACGAGAGCTTCGCCCGCCGCGTCGCCCTGCTCAAGGGCCTGCCGGAGGAGCGCGTCTACTCGCTGCTTGAGACTATTCCGCTCGCCGAAGGGGCCGAGCGGCTTATCCGCACCCTGCGGCTGCTCGGATACAAGACCGCAATTCTCTCCGGCGGCTTCACGTTTTTCGCCAGCCGCCTGCAACAGCGGCTCGGCATCGACTACGTCTACGCCAACCAGCTGGAGATCGCCGAAGGAGCCGTAACCGGCCGCGTGCTTCCGCCCATCGTAAACGCCGACCGCAAGGCCGCGCTGCTGAGCGAGATCGCGCGGCGCGAAGGCATTTCGCTCGAACAGGTGGTCGCCGTCGGTGACGGCGCCAACGACATTCCCATGCTCAAGCTCGCCGGCATGGGCATCGCCTATCGCGCCAAGCCGCTGGTGCGCCAGAGCGCTCCGCAGTCCATCTCCTCGCTCGGCCTCGACGGATTGCTCTACCTGATCGGCGTTCGCGACCGCGATTTATATGGACATGAAAACCGATGAACTCCCCCGTAGACCGGCGTTTGCGGCGCTTGCTAAACTGATACGGTTTGCAGTCCAGCAGCGCCCTCCGTACGGATCCGCCTGCCCTGCAAGTCAACCGCTCGAAGGGACAGGAAAAGCTACGTGGATACGCAAACCCGTCACGCCCTCAAGAAGGACAAATTTGTTCAGGCTGCCACCAGCGGCGCAAGCTGGGTGGGCGAGCACCGCTCGAGCGTGACGCGGGCGGCCATTGCCGGTCTGCTCGCTCTCGCCGTCATCGTGGGCGGGCTTATTTTCTGGAACATGCGTTCGGCTGCTGCCGACAGCGCCCTGGGCGCGGCTCTGGATACCTACAACGCTCCGCTGGCGATCCCCGGCCAGCCCGAAACCCAGGGCGTCTATGCAACCGCGGCTGACCGCGCCAGGGCCGCCAACAGCCAGTTTGTGGCGGTGGCGAACCGCTACGGATGGATGCGGCAGGGCAGGATTGCGCGGTATTTCGCCGGCGTCACCTACCAGGAACTCGGCCAGACAGAGGCGGCGGAGAACGAATTGAAAGCGATTGCCGGCTCATGGGACCGCAATCTGGCCAACCTGGCCAGGGTAGCCCTGGCGGGCATTTATCGTCAGACGGGCCGCGACAGTCAGGCCATCGAGATTTACAACCAGATTGCCGCCCACCCCTCGACAACCGTAACGGCCTCGGTCGCCCAGCTCGACCTTGCCGATCTCTACCAGGCCGAGGGAAAACAGGATCAGGCGCGGGCGCTCTGGGCGCACGTGCAGGACACCGATAAGCAGAGCGCGGCCGCGCAGATTGCCGCCGAAAAGCTTTCCTCCAAGTAGCCGAACGATTGCGCAGAGGGCGATTCGCCGCGGCCTTCCCGGCGCGCATCCTGCCGGTGCTGTATTCTGGCCGCGGGCGGGTTGCAGGCGCTCTCCCGCAACGGCATGTTTTTCGAGCAGATTGGCTCAGGCCTGCGTCCGGTGCAGTATGAGCATCGGCGAGGCCGTATACGCAGGCTGGATCAGGATGCCCTCGACCACTGGAAGGCTGAGCGCACGGAGTGAGCAGGCCATGGCCGAAGAGGCTGCGCTTTCCGCACTGGTGGAGCAGTACTCAGGCACGCTGTACCGCGTAGCCTACTCGGTGCTGCGCAACCCCGCCGACGCCGAAGACGCCGTGCAGGAAGCGTTTCTGCGCGTGCTGCGGCATCGCCATATGCTCGGCGAGGTGCGCGACCGGCGCATCTGGCTGGTGCGGATCGTCTGGAACGTGGTGCTGGACCGCAAGCGGCGCGCCAAGGCGCGGCCGGAAACCGACGACGTCGCCGAGCTGGCCCGCCTGCTGCCCTCGAACGGGCTTTCGGCCGAAGAAATTGCCGCCGCCTCCGAGCGCCATGCGCAGGTGCTCCGCTGCGTGGAGAAGCTGCCGGCCAAGGAGCGGCAGGTGCTGCTGCTTTCGGCCTTCGATGAACTGTCCAGCGCTGAAATCGCCTCGATCCTTGGCATCACCGAGTCGAGCGTGCGCTCGCGGCTCTTCCGCGCGCGCAACCTGATGGCCGAGATGCTGGACCACAAAAGGAGTCTGCGATGAACCCCGCATGGGAAAACGGCAACGGCGCCGGGACGCAGGACCGTGACGGCGCCGGGCAGTTGCGCCAGCCGGCTGAACTGTCCGAGTGGGACTCTACGCTGCGGCTGATCGCCTCCGTATCCGTTCCCGAGGGTCTGGAGGAGCGGGTGCATGCGGCCCTGCGGGCTGCGCCGGGCGGCGCGCGCCTGCTGGCATGGCCGGCGGCATTGCGTCCACGGCATGCATGGATCAGCGGCGGATGGAGCCGCGCAGCTGCGGCGGCGGCCATTGTCTTTGTCGTGGCAGGCGGCGGATGGGGCGTCTACATGCGCCTGCCGCATTCGCCGAAGGCCGTGACGATGCCGGCAGCGCAAAAGACAGGCGGATTTTCGAGCGCGGGAGCGATTCGCACCCCGGATTCGATTCAAGGCCCTGTGCTTACGAAGCGGATGGCTGCGGCGCCGCTGCCTGCAAAGCCCACGGCCCGTGGCAAAGCCCACCCCGGCAGGCCGAAAGCGAAGAAGGCCGAAACCGCCAGCCCGGCAGCGAGCGTTGCGCCCGCTGCTGTTCCGGTGCAGCGTTAGCTGCTCCGGTTGACCGCCGGAAGTTCCGGCAATGCTTCAGACTTCGCGCGTCAGAGCGCGAATGATCATTCCCAACAGCGCCAGCACAACCGCGCCCCAGAACGCGGGCAGGAATCCGTACACATGGAACCCGCGCACGAGCCTGGAAGCGAAATAGATCATCAGCCCGTTGATGACGAGCAGAAACAGTCCCAGCGTCAGAATGCTCAGCGGAAATGTGATGATCTTGAGAAACAGTCCGACCGTCGCATTCAGAAAGCCGATGACCAGCGCGGCGATGAGCGCCGGCCCAAGGCCGGCGACACTGAAGCCCGGCACGATCCGTGAGACAGCGAGCAGCGCGACAGCGCTCAGAAACCACTGCAGCAAAAGCCGGAGCATGATTGCAAATCCCCCTTCTGCGCCTCAACCGCCCTTTCCATCGCCGCGCCCGCCGGCCGTCCCGAAGCTGCCTGGCCGGGGCCGCGTTCCCTCTACGCTAACCGCAACTTAGCCGCCGGCGCAAGGGCATTCGCCCGGCCTGCCGCCGTCACGCGCCGGGACTGCCCGTATCGCTTCAGGGCGTCCATCGCATCTAATCGAAGGGAGTGCGTATGAAGCTCAGCTTCGGCCGGCGATCCGCCTGCGTCCTGCTCATGCTCAGTCTTATGACGGCTGCCGCTTGTGCGGCTGATGCCGAGGACCGGCCCGGATCCGCCGCCCCGGCCGGTCCGGCGTCCATCGACCTCGATCAGTTGCTTCGCCGCGTGCAGCAGCACCAGAAGCAGGTGGAAATTCTGCGCGAAGACTATACCTACGATTGCCTGGAGACGAATCAGCAAATCGACTCCCACGGGCAGGTAAAGAAAACCACAACCGAGAAGCGCGAGGAGTTCTTCGTGAACGGCCACATGATCGGCCGCGTGGTGGAGCGCGACGGGCGGCCGCTGAGCGCCTCCGAGCGTGAGAAAGAAGACCGGCGTGTCGCCGAGCTTGTCGCCCGCGCCGCAAAAACGCCGCCCGAGGAGCGGCTCGAAGGGCCCAGCATCACCATAGGCCGCGTGCTCGAACTCGTGGATCTGCGCAACCCGCGGCGGGAGATGTTCAGGGGCCGGCCGACGATTGTTTTCGATTTCGTGGGCCGCAGGGACGCGAAGACCCACGGGATGATGGAGGATGCTTCGAAGAAGCTGCGCGGGACCGTGTGGATCGATGAGGCCGACCTGCAGGTAGCGCACCTCGACGTAACGGTGGACGAGAACTTCCACATCGCCGCAGGCCTGCTGGCGAACATCGAGAAGGGTTCGAGCTTCCGGTTCGATCAGGTGCGGGTGAATGCGGGTCTCTGGCTCCCGGCCGACTCCGAGGCCGACATGCAGGCGCGGGTGCTGCTGGTCAGGAACCTGCGCCTGCGCCTCGTGCAGCACAACTCCGGCTTCCGGCGCTTCAGCGTGGAGGCGGCCGGCATGCAACGCGCCTCCCAGCCGCGCCCCTAGGCCGCTTCGACGGCGATTGTTTTCGATTTCGATTGAAGAATGTTCGCGGCAGCTACGGCGAATCGG
>DATGLJ010000032.1:0-13442 GCA_035294185.1 Occallatibacter sp.
GGAGCCGGAAACCAACCCGCCAGACCCCTCCGAGCTGGAAACAGGGGACTTAGCCGCAGAGGAATCCGAACCTGCGGATTGCGGCGGCCTGCCCGGAGAACTGGCCGAATTCGCCCGTCCTGCCCCGCCGGCCATTCCGGCCCCGGTTGACGGGCCGCACGTGAACTGGCTTTTCGTCGATCTGAACTCCTACTTTGCGTCGGTCGAGCAGCAGGTGCGGCCCGAGCTGCGCGGCCGGCCGGTCGGCGTGGTCCCCGCGCTGGTCGATACCACCTGCTGCATCGCCGCCAGCTACGAGGCCAAAGCCTTCGGCGTCCGCACCGGGACCCTCGTAGCCGACGCCAAACGGATGTGCCCGGAGATCGTCCTCGTCGAAGGACGGCACGAGCTTTACCGGGATTTCCATAACCAGGTGGTCGAGGCGGTCGAAAGCTGCGTTCCGGTCACGGCCGTCTGCTCGATCGACGAGATGGCCTGCCGGCTGATGGGCCGCCAACGGGAGCTGCGAGCGGCGCTGGACTTAGGCCTGCGGGTGAAGCAGGCGATCCAGAAGCGCGTCGGCGAGTGCCTGCGCAGCTCGGTGGGTCTGGCCACCAGCCGCTACCTGGCCAAAGTGGCCAGCGATATGGAAAAGCCCGACGGCCTGGTTGCGCTGCCGCTCGACATTCTCCCGGAGGCGCTGCGCCGGCTCACGCTGCGCGACCTTCCCGGCATCGGTGCGCGGACGGAAAAGCGCCTCAACGAGAAAGGCATCCACACGATGGATGACCTGCTGGCGCTGGACTGCAAAGAAGCCGGCCAGTTATGGGGCTCCGTCTGGGGCGAGCGGCTGTGGCACTGGCTGCGCGGCCAGGACTTCGAGATGGCCGAAACCGATTGTCTGAAATCGATCAGCCATCAGCACGTGCTGGCGCCGGAGATGCGCACGGCCGAAAAAGCCTACGCCGTAGCCCACAAGCTGCTGCACAAGGCGGCCATGCGCCTGCGCAAACATGGCCTGTGGGCCAGCTCCGTTGGCCTGGCCATCGGTTTTCCTGCGCCCCGCGGCGCACAGCGCCCCGTATCTGTGTATGGCGCGCCCGCCAAAGGCTGGCGCGCGGAGCTGCGCATTCCCGAATGCCAGGATAATCCCACGCTGATCGCCGCGCTCAAAAAGCTCTGGGAGTCGCGCCCCTCCGGCGCCGGATCGCCGGGCCCTGCATCGGGCATGGATTTCGACCACCCCTACTTCATCGGGGTGCACCTCAACAATCTTGTTCCCGACCGCCTGCACTCGCTCGACCTTTTCGACGCGCTCGAAGACCACCAGCGCCGCGCGCGCCTGCTCGCCGCCATGGATGCCCTGAACAACAAGTACGGCATGGACACCCTTGCCCCGGCCGCAATGCTGGCCGCCTACAAGGCCGCGCCCACGCGCATCGCCTTCCACAGCATCCCTGAGCTGTTTTAAGGCATTTTTTACGGCAAACGAAGAGGATTCCGGAGCTGCGCCACTCCGGCCTGCTCGCCGGCTCGCCCTCGGAGTTCCGGACATCGGCGGCCGCCTTCGGGAAGAGGCCGGCAACCAGCCGCTCGGCGTGCGCTCATGCTCCGCCGGGCTGCTCCGATAAGCAAGGTGTGAGGGCCGGCCAGGTCCTTTTGGCGTTTCCGCAGGGGTCTCGGGGAGACAAACCGCGAATTTTGTGGCGGTTACGGGCATTCTGCTGGATTCTGGCCGCATAGAAGCCGCCCAAACCCATTCTTATCGGGATGACGGCGCAGTACGGTAAGGCCCGCCCGGATCGATGACACGCATGGCAATGCCTGAAACTGCGGTACGGTTTGACGACAGCCCACGCCGGCAGATATCCCGGCCGGACTCCCCCGGCCGGCCAGAGCTTAGCGGCTCGTCGCCGGAAACGGGCTTCGACGCTGTCCTGCGCATCGCGGCTGAGTATTTTCACGCCGGCATGGTGCTTCTGGGCCTTGTCGACGAAGGCCGTGTATGGATCAAGTCCCCGCCCGGCGAGCCTGTTTGCGAACCGCTGTGCCTGGACCCGATCTTCGACCTGATGCTGGCCGAGGACGGGCCGGTCGTCGTGCCCGACACATCGGCCGACGATCGCTTCGGCAGCAATACGTCGATCCTGCGCCGCCTGCAGGCCGCATCGCTGGCCGGCGTCCCGGTGCGAGGCCTGAATGGCGACGTTCTCGGCTGCCTGGCCATCGCCGGCGACCGGCGGCGGCCAATGCCGGCCGGCGAGCTGCGCATGCTGGAGAGCCTGGCCGAGATGGTGGCAGGCCAGCTTGAGCTGCGCCGCCTCCGCCGGCTGATTCGCAACCACGGCCTCAGCCGCAAAGGCGCAGCGCCAGCCCATAGCCGGCATGCGCAGCGTCCCGGGCTGAGCCGCGCCCTGCGCCGCGCTCTCGATGAGCGCCAGTTTGTGCTCTACTATCAGCCGGCGATTGAGTTTTCCACCCGCAGGATTGTCGGGCTCGAGGCGCTCATCCGCTGGCGTCATCCCGACCGCGGCCTGGTTCCGCCCGCTGAGTTTATTCCTTACGCCGAGGAATCCGGCATGATCCTTCCCATCGGCGACTGGGGCCTGGCCGAAGCATGCAGCCAGATTCAGAAATGGCGCGAAGAGAATATCTGCCATCCCTCGCTGCGCGTCTGTGTAAACCTTTCCGCGCGCCAGTTCGCCCGCGAGGGGCTGGCCGATCGCGTCGAAGTGCTGCTCCGCCGCTTCGGCATCTCCAGCCGGCAGCTCGGTCTGGAGATGACCGAGTCCAGCCTCATTCCCGACGCCCACACCGCCATGGAAGTGCTCGGCAACCTGCGCAGTCTGGGCGTTTCGCTGCTGATGGACGACTTCGGCACTGGCTACAGCTCGCTCAGCCACCTGCACAGGTTCCCTTTCGATGTGCTCAAGATCGACCGCTCGTTTGTCTCGCGCATCACCGAGGGCGACCAGGCGCTGCAGATTGTGCGCACCATCGTCGAACTGGCCCGCGTGCTGGGCATGAATGTCGTCGCCGAGGGGATCGAAGACCTGGCCCAGTACGAACTGCTGCGTCAACTCGGATGCCGCTACGGCCAGGGCTATCTGTTTGCCAGGCCCATGCCCGCCGAACAGATCGGCAGGCTGCTGCGCCTGCCCGGGCGCATCCTGCCGCAACCGGCGGCCGAGGCAGCCAGCTGATTCGCCGGCGGCAACTGCTTCCCATGGCGGGAAACGCGCAGAGCCATTCCCAAAATGCATTTTTACGCGGCCGCGCACGGTGATTTTTTCTCATGTCCCATGCGCGCCGGCGCTATTCTCCGCTCATGCAGACCGTTGTCGAGCCTCTTCCCGCTGCTTCCGGCTTCGCCGGCGTTCTGGCCGCGCTCGCCGGCGGCAAGACGCAATCATCCTGCAGATGGGAAGACGATCCTGAGCTGGACCCTGAACCCGATGTCGCCACGCTGAGCTACGAGCGCGCTCTCTCGTTTCATGCGCGCTACAGGCCGGATGGCTCCCCGGAAGCGGCATCGCGCGCCCCGGAAGCGCCGGCTGCGGCGCAAAACCCGGCGGCCTGCGCCCCGCGCACCCCGGCCGCATGCGAAGAGAAGCGCATGCGCGCCAGCGTGACCCTGCGCATGAGCAAAGCCGAGCTTGCGCAACTGCAGCAGCGCGCTGCCGAGGCCGGCCTGACGGTCTCGGCCTATCTGCGCTCCTGCGCCTTCGAGATGGAGACCCTGCGCGCCCAGGTCAAGCAGGCGCTTGCCGAACTGCGCACTGCCCGGCAGGAGCCCTCGCCGCCGCCGCGCGCATCATGGCTGGCGCGCTTTCTCGGACCGATGCGCCTCCGCCGGCCGGCCATAGCGTAGAGAGATTTGCCTCGATGCTGTTCTGCAGAGGCGCGGTTTCAGCCGTGCCAAAACAGGCTCAGCCGCTGAGGTTAGCTGTTCCGTCGCCTGGGGCGATGCATGCAGCCGTCTCAATCGGCAACTCATGCCACATGCCAACGGCGTAAAAGGCGGCCTATGCGCCCGACGGGGGCGCGCCGCAATATCCGGCGGCGATGCCGGGGATCTCAACACTCTCTTGTTCCGACGCCGACACGCTGATCACGTTCTCGATGCGGTAGAGAATCGCTTTGATCCGGTAGCTTTTATCCTCTTCCGAGGAGATGACAAAACGGACACGGGCCGCATCGTCTCTGATCTCTCCGTGGAAGGAGTGGATCGAGACCATCTGGTTTTCGAGCGCCTGCAGGATGCGGGACAACAACCTCCGGTCTCCGGCTGCAACTACCTCGAATGCCCACCTCATCTCGCCTCCCGCCCTGAAATGCGGCCCGGGCTGGTCCGCAAGGCGGCGATCTCCGGCTGAAAGAGATCGCGCCTGTGGCGCAGCGCCTCCGCTCAGGCCCGCCCGACGTAATCGCGATAGGCAATCAGGTTAAGCTCGGGAATACTGGTGGCCTGCATCGCTGCGCGAACAATCGCGCGCGCCATCACGACCGCGCCGATGGCGCCGATGGCGCTCAGGTCGGCGGGCGTTTCGCTTGTGCCCGTGGACATGGAAAAGATGGTGTCTCCGTCGCCCATCGTATGCACCGGGCAAATCGCGCGCGCATAGCCGTCGTGGGCCATCTGCGCGATCTTCGTCATCTGCGTCTTGGTGAATTTAGCGTTGGTCGCGACAACGCCGATCGTCGTGTTGGCGCCGGGGCGCAGAGCCACGCGGTAGCCGCTCATCATCGCGGCCATGGAGTTGCGGAAGCCTTTGCCGTCTTCGCTGCGCGCGCCGGCGACAATCCTGCCGGTCTCGGGATTCACCACATCGCCAACAGCGTTGACGGCGACAATCGCGCCCACGACGATATCGGTGTTGGGAATTTTCACGCTCGCCGTGCCAAGGCCGGACTTCATGGAGTATCTGCCGCCGAACATCTTGCCAATCGTTGCGCCCGCGCCCGCGCCGACGCAGCCCTCGGCTACAGGATCGCTGCTCGCAGCCTGGCATGCCTTGTAACCGCATTCGGCATCGGGGCGGATTTTGAAGTTGCCCACGCCAAGATCCATCAGAATCGCCGCCGGCACGATGGGCACCACGCCCAGGCTGCCGATCCGGTATCCGGCGTTCTTCTCTTCGAGGTAGCGCATCACGCCGGTAGCCACGTCGAGCCCGTAAGCGCTGCCGCCGGAGAGCACAATCGCATTCACCTGCTGCACATGATTGATGGGATTGAGCAGATCGGTTTCGCGCGTTCCCGGAGCCGAACCGCGCACATCGACGCCGGCCGTCGCGCCCTGCTCGCACAGCATCACCGTACAGCCGGTAGGCCGCTCGGTGCGCGTAAAGTGACCCACCTTCAGGCCCGGCACATCGGTGATGGAGCCTCCGGGAGGGAGTTCGATGGGCTCCGGGCGTTCTGCAGCCAGGCCCAGAGCGGGGAGGGCGGCGGCAAGCGGCAGACCAATGAGATTTCGATTGAATTCGCGGCGACGCATCGGAAGCTCCTTTCGAAAGCCTTGCAGAATTTTGATGACGGGCTGGCTCAGCGCGCTCCTGTGCCGCCGACGAAGGCCAGATTATTGCGCGCCCGGCCGGGCGCCAGAATACGGAAACCAATCATGACCACAGCCGCAGTGAAGATTCCGATGGCCTGCGGCGAAGCCACGCCTACCCCCTGGCCGTGCGTCAGCAGGCTGGAGAGCAGCGTGGCGCAGACGGCGCTGAGAATGCTTGCCACCGCCGCCGCCGGCAGAATCCGATCTGAATAGAGCCCGCCCAGCACCGGAACAAACAGCGCAACCGCAATGAGTCCGTAAAAAATACTGATGGCGGCGATGATCGAGGGCAGCACGATAGCCAGAGCGACGCCAATCACGCCGGCGCCGGCCGAGGCCGCGCGGCTGGCCGCGAGCAGCTCGCGCTGCGAAATGCCGGGTTTCCAGAAGGTCTTGTAAAAATCCACGGCCAGCGAAGTCGAGAGCATGAAGAGAATGGCGTCGGTCGCGCTCAACTCCGCGGAGAAGATGGAGGCGAGCGTAAACACGCCCAGCCACTTCGGCAGCAGAAACTTCATCGCCGCGGGCAGCGCCAGCTCGGGATTGGCCAGATGCGGAAGCGCAGCCAGCGCGCAGAGGCCAAGCACCGGAGGCACAAAGGCAAACACCGCCTGGCCGAGCGAGTTGAGGCCCACGCCAAGGCGCACGGTCTTCACGTCGCGCGCGCCGTAGAGCTTTTGCACCAGCCCCGGCGAGATCATGAAAGACGGCAGCAGAATGGCGATCCAGGCCAGCACCTGCTTTGCGCCCGCTCCAACGACGCTGAACATCGGCGCGGCGGCAGCGCCCTCCTGCGCAAGCACGAGAGCGTGCATGTGCGACCAGCCGCCCAGCGCGCGCAGCGCAAACGGCACGGCCAGCAGCAGACCGGTCATGGTAACGGCCAGCTCGAACATGTTCACGAAAGCCGAAGACATCAATCCGCCCGCCGTGCAATAGACGATGGCGACGATGCCGCCGATCGCGCAGCCGGCCCATTTGGGAATTCCGGCGACCGTGTTCAGGATCCAGGACATCGCGATCAACTGCGCGGCGAGAATCGCCATCGAGCCGCACCAGAAGAGCGCGGAGATGATGCCCTTCACCGTCTTGTTGTAGCGGAATTCGAGAAAGTCCTGCAGCGTGGCAAAACGATGCTCCCTGGCGATGCGCCAGACGCGGGGCCCAAGAAACTGGGAGAGAAGAAACGTGCCGATGCCGGCCGAGCCCACCCACCACCAGGCCGACATGCCGAAACGATAGCCGAGGCCCGTAGCGCCCACCGTGGATCCGGCGCCGATGTTGGCAGCGAGAAAGGTTGCGAAGAGACGCCCGGGGCCAAGGCTGCGGCCGGCGACAAGAAAATCGGAGGAGTTCCTGACCCTGCGGCCGATGTAGACGCCGAGGGCCATGAGAAAAGCCGAATACAGAAGCAGCGCGGCCAGATAAAGGCTCATGACACGCTCTCTGCGCCCAGCAGTTGCACCGCCGCCAGCGCCATCACTTTGGCCGCATTCACCACGTCTTCGATGCGGCAATATTCATCGGGCTGGTGCGCCTGATTCAGAACGCCCGGCCCGTAGGCGATGCACTGCTTCACGCTGCCGATGCGCACTACGTGCTTCTGATCGTAAGTGCCGGGACTGACCGTAAGCTTTGGGGCGCATCCGATCATTGTCTCCACACTGCTTTTCACCGCGTTTACCAGCTCGCAGTTTTCATCGGTGTGCACCGGATGCACGATCATCAGGTCTTCCATCCTGTACTTCGATTCCGGATTCTTCGCCTGTACCTCCGCGAGCAAGGCCTCGATCTCGCCGCGCACCTCCTCGAAGTTTTCCTCGGCAAGAAAACGGCGGTCGAAGATGGCGCCGGCGTGGTCGGCGACGCAGGGCGTCTGAATGCCCCCGTCCGGCTGGCCCCCGAATACGGAATTGACGTTGATGCTGGCGTAACGCGAGCCCGGCGGCTCGACGGGCGCGGCTGTCTCGCGCTTTGCCAGCTCGGGCTTGAGCCGGTGCGTTACGGAGTGCAGAAAATCCGCCATATGATCGATGGCGCTGACGCCGAAGTGAGGCATGCAGCCGTGCGCAATCCGCCCCTGAGCCGTAACCCTGAACCAGTAAACGCCGCGATGGCCGAGGCAGACGCGGGTAGCGTCCGTGGGCTCGGTGATGATCACGTAATCGGTCTTTTCCTTGCCGATCCAGCCCATCTTTGCCAGGTATGCAACGCCGGCAAAGCCGCCGCTCTCTTCGTCCACGCTGGCGCTCTGCTCCACCGCGCCCTGCAGGCGCAGTCCTGCGCGGCGAATGGCCTCGATGGCGAAGATCGACGCGGCGATCCCGGCCTTCTGGTCGGAAACTCCGCGGCCGTAGATCCTGCCGTCGCGAATCAGCGCTGCGAAGGGATCGACCGTCCAGCCGTCGCCCACCGGCACCACATCGAAGTGGCCGTTGAAGTGCAGGCTGGGCCGCGGCGCAGCGCCTTCGAGCCGCCCCAGCACATTCACGCGCGGATAAGCGCTGGTGTGCTCGGCCATGCCTTCGGCGAAGATGAAATGCGTCGCGTAGCCAAACTCCCTGAGCTTGGCGCCGATCAGCTCCGCACCCGCAGCGTAGTGCTCTCCGGGCGGGTTGACCGTGGGAATGCGGACCAGCGCCTGGAGAAACGCGATCATCTCCCCGGCGATCTCCTCCACGCTCTTCGAGACGCGATCCTGAACTTTCAGCGGCGCGGCATAAGTGGCCATGACGAACCCCGGATGAATCAGGCGACTCCCCGGCCTCCATGAGCGGCCGGGGAGGATAATCCAGTTTCCGGCACGGCCGCCCTCCTGCGCGAAGGCCTTCGCACCGGCTGCATACGCTGGTTAAAACGCAATCTTAGCCGCCAGCTGGATAATGCGCGAGTCCGTGCCGATCGTGCTTGTGATCTGCCCGAAGGTGCCGGTTCCGAATATGCCGCTGGGATTGGAGAAGTGCGCTTCGTTGAACAGGTTGAACACCTCAAAGCGAAACTCGAGCCTGTCCTTGTCGGCAAAGCCGATCGTCTTGAACAAGGATGCATCCATCGTGTTAAAGCCAGGACCGAGGATCGTATTCCGTCCGGCATCCCCGCTGTGGCTGTTATCGATCTGCGTTACTCCGTTGACCGTCGTTGTCGGCAGAGCAAAGCAGGATGTCCTGAAGAACTGCGCGACATTGTGCGGCGCGCCGCGGTTGGGATTGCAGGTCTGGTTGGGGCGGAACGTAAGCGACTGCGCGGTCGTCGAGGAGTTCACCGCCGCAAACGGGCTTCCCGATTGCACCTGATAGATCGTGTTGAAATTCCATCCGCCGAGCGCTTCGCGCTCCAGCAGGCGATGACCCACAACGCCGGGGAACGCATACTGCAGGCTCAGCACCAGGCGGTTGCGCGCGTCGTAAAGCGACGGCCCTTTCTCGCGCGCCACCGCCGCGTCGATGGACGCCTGATTGCCGATCGTCGCCGGCAGCACCGGCCGCGAATCGCCGCCGATGTTCAGGCCGGAAGCATTATCGATCGAGTGGCTCCAGGTGTAAGCAAGCGTGCCCACCAGCCCGCGATAATTGCGCAGTTGCAGGTTGGCCTGCAGCGAGTCGTACCACGAATTCCCGGCCGAAAACGTGGGACGGGTGAGGCCGAATGCCGGAAACGGCGAATTGGCATAACCGGCGGATTTGAATGCGTTGGTGCCGGCAGGGGTCGCAACGATCCCCGTCGGGTTAACTTCGATGAAGATCGGAATGTAGACGCCGCGCGATCCCACATAGCCGACCTCGAAGCCCAGTTCGTTGGTCACCTGATGCTGCACGCTCAGGTTGTACTGCTGGATGCGCGGGGTCCTGTAGGAATGGGGCAGTTGCCAGCCGATAAAGGTGAGGCCGGGAGGAAAGCCCGGCGCGCCGGCGGCGATGCCATTGTATGGATTGGCAAACCAGGCGTCGGTCGCGGAAGTAGAAGGATTCGTGTAGAAGTTGATCTGCTGCAGCGGCTGAAACGGCGGCGCGAGGGTGCCGTCCTGAAAGAACGTCCCTTGTCCGGGAGTCGTGTCGTAGAACAGGCCCCATCCGGCGCGAATACTGGTCTTGCTGTCGCCAAATGGGTCGAGGATGGCGCCAAGGCGCGGCGCGAAGTTCGTGGTATCGGCATAATATGTGCCGCGCGGAATGCCTTTGTCTCCGGGGTAAACCAGTCCTACGGGCGCGCTCGGCTGGATCGTCGATTGCTGCCCGGGAACCAGCGAAGCAAGATGGTTGCTCGCCTCCGCGAATGGCAGGTTCAACTCATAGCGCAGTCCAAGCTGCAGCGTCAGCCGCGGCAGGATGCGATATTCGTCCTGCCCGTATCCGGCATAGGTCCACGAAGTGCCGTCCAGCGCCGGGTCTCCCGAGCCCTGCTGAAACTCATAGGGAAGTCCGAGAATGAAGTCGGCGTATGGCGCCTCCGACTGGGAGGTGAAGTACTGGGTAAACGTAAAGTTGCCGTTCGGGCGGTTGATATAGAGCAGATCAATCGCATCCCGCTCCAGCAGCCCGCCGAACTGGTAGAGATGCTTTCCTTTGACCCAGGTGAAATCGTCGGAGATGCTGATTACGTCATTGGCGCGATAAGCGAACGGCTGCTGCGCGTCGCCGGTCGAAAACGAGCCGGAAATCGTGTCATTAGGCAGGCCAGCCGCCGTCGCGTTGGTCGATGAGAACTGATAGCCGAGCGTCGACAGGTTCAGGCCGCTGGTCTTATTCGGGACGCCCTGAATATGCTGGTGCACGAAGCGCGCCGTGTTTATCAGATGACTGTTGATGGTCCAGGTGTCGGAGGCCATTTCGTCGGTGGGCGTCATGATCTGGTAATTGCCCTTTGGCGCAAAATTCGAGGGCGCAACCGGATTGAACAGGTTCTGATGCGCATACATATAGCGGCCCAGAATGGCGTGGTTGCCGATCTTCCAGTCGCCGCGAATGCCGAATTGGTTGCGATTGTCGATGTTCGCCGGATAAGCAAGGTAGTTGCCCACCCCGGCAACATTCGTTGCTTTGTTGGGAAGCGGAACGTATTTGGACAGGATTGCGGCGCTGATGGGACTGACGCGGTTCGGATTGAAGACGTTTGCCAGGCCGTTATAGCAGGCCGGCTGACCCGTCAGAGGATCGATGACAACGCCTTTGGTCGCCTTGGTAACGGCAGAGCAGGGCGTTCCCGTCCCTATCAGCTCTGAAAAATCGCCGTTCCTCTCCTGCGCATCGGGAACCGGCACATTGATGGTGTTCGCAGTCCCGTCGTTCAGCCGGAAGCCCTCGTAGAAGCCGAAGACGAAGACCTTATCTCTGATAACGGGCCCGCCCGCGGCGCCGCCAAACTGGTTCTGCAGATACGCAGGCTTTTTCGGGATAAGCGCAGGGGTTGCGAAATAGGTCCGGGCCGCGAGGCTTCCTTCGCGGTTGAAATCCCATACATCGCCGTGAACCTGGTTGGTTCCGGAGCGCGTCACCACGTCCACCACCGAGCCCGCGTTGCGCCCGTATTCGGCCTCGTAGGAGTGCGACATGATCTTGAACTCCTGGATCGCATCCGGCGGAGGCCGCATCACAAAACCGCTGTTGAACGAATCGTTGTTCGGCGCGCCGTCGAGCAAAAAACTATTCGACTGGTTGCGCATTCCGTTCACGTTATAGCTGCCCGTCGAGTCGCCAAAGCCGCCCACGGTCGCGTTTCCCGTCGCGCCGCCCAGTCCGCTCGGCGGGGCCACCACGCCCGGAATCAGCGTGCCCAGCTGCGCAAAATTGCGGCCGTTCAGCGGCAGATCCACGATGCTCTCCTGCTCGACGACGTCGCCCATGGTGGCGTTCGAGGTTTCCACCAGCGGCGCGGCCCCGGTCACCGTCACTTCCGAGGTCGTGCTGCCCACCTGCAGCTTCACATCCAGCCGGGTCGTGCCGTTAACCAGCACCTCAGCCTGCCTGACGATGTTGGTGCGGAATCCGGTCATGCTCACCCGCTCCTGATACATTCCCGGAGCAACCAGCGGAAAAATGTATGCGCCATCGCCGCCGGTCGCAGCAGTGCGCACCTCGCCGGTCGCCGTATTGATCAGCTCCACCTTCGCGCCGGCGATCACCAGCCCCGCCTGGTCGCTCACCACGCCCGTCACCTGTCCGGTTGCCTGGGCTCCGGACCGCACCGGCAGCGCGAGAAACGCGACTGCCGCAAAAAACAGCAGCAGGGCGTCAGCCGCGCCCCTTCGCCGCGTCCTCCGGAAATCCGATCGAGAGCCGAATAGCAAGCCCGAAGCAAACGGAGCGAATAATCTCGTCACCATGGCCACTCCTTGGCGAATCGAAAAATAAACAATGGCGCCGTTATGAATGTACTGTGCCCCGCGCCCTCAACCAGCCGCCCGGCTGGCTCAGATCCCAGATCGAGAGAAGGCGGTAAGCAAAGTCACGGGTCCTGAAATCCGCATGCCGTACAGGAAGCCGGGATTTGTGCCTGCGAGTTGAGCAACTTTATCCTGAAATCGATAAAATCGTCAACAATTTGTATACCGATTTCATAAAATGGTCCACTATTTCATGAAAATCATCGATCAATCCAGCGGAAGTCTTCGCCAGCCGTGTATTGACACTGCCCCAAACCGCTGATATTTCTTCTTATGGCCATGGAAACCATTGGGGAACCGCTCTATCAACGGCTGCGGCAGGACATAGTCGAGTGCGAACTGACTCCCGGCAAATCCTTTTCCGAGGCCGAACTGGGCCGGTTATACAACGCAGGCCGCACGCCGGTGCGCGAGGCCTGCCGCCGGCTCGAACATGAGGGGCTGGTTTGCATCACCCCGTTTCGCGGCTACGCCATTGCCCCGCTGTCGGTAGCCGAGTTCCACGACCTTCAGGAGATGCAGCTTATCTTTGAACCTTCGGCCGCCGCCCTGGCAGCCGAACGCGCTTTTCCGCACGAGATTGAAGAGATGCGCAGCCTGGCCAGCTATGAATACCGCGTGGGCGACAAGGCCAGCTATCGGGAATTCATCCGCTCGAATCACCAGTTGCACTGCCTGATTGCGCATTCGACGCGCAACAGCCGGCTTACGGAAGTGGTCGGCAACATTCACATCCGGCTGATGCGATTCTTCTACCTCGGTCTTTCGTTCGAGCCTTATGGACCGGTCCTGGTCAGCGAGCACATCGGCCTGGTGGACGCCATCGCTTCGCGCGATGCCCGCGCGGCCCGTCGCAGGGCCACCGAGCATATCAACAAGGCCATTGAGCGCAGCGCCAGGCTGCTGATGGGCGCCATTCGCTTTGGCGAAGCGGTTTTCGAGCCTGCGTCCGAAGGCGGCCGGTCGGCCTTCCGCCTGGGCTCCTCGATGCGGCGAAATTGATGCCGTTCGCCCTCTGCGCCTGCCGCCCGCCGGCGGTGCAAATGGATTGGAGCAGTTCGTGTTCGATTACAGGAAGCTATTCGATCTCACCGGAAGAAAGGCGCTGGTGGTGGGCGCCGGCAGCGGCATTGGCGAAGCGGCGGCATGCGGCCTGGCCGCGCATGGCGCCGAAGTGCTCTGCGGCGACCTGAACCTCGAAGCCGCCGGGCGCGTGGCCGGCCAGATCCAGTCGGCCGGCGGCAAAGCCCGGGCCGTTCCTTTCGATCTGCGCGATGGCGAAACCGTTGCCAAAACCATCGCCGGCCTGCCCGATCTCGACATTCTGGTGACCACGCCCGCCATCAACGTGCGCAAGCGCCTTCTCGACATGACGGAGGAGGAATTCGACCGCGTGATCAGCCTCAACCTCAAAGGCACATTCCGGCTGATTACCGCGGCGGGCCGCAACATGAAGGAGCGCGGCAGAGGGAGCATCATCGCCTTTGCCAGCATTCGCGCCATGGTTGTTGAGCCTGGCCAGGG
>DATGLJ010000033.1:0-9574 GCA_035294185.1 Occallatibacter sp.
GTGATCAGAGCGGTGGTTTCGGTCATGCCGTAGCCCTGCACCAGCACAAAGCCGAGAGCGTTCCAGAACTGTTCGAGCGGGGCGGGCAGCGCGCCGCCTCCGCAGACAAAAGCCCAGAATTTGAGTCCGAACTCGCGGTGAATTCTGCGGAAGCGCCACCAGCGCTGCCAGGCTTTTAATTTGTGCGCGGCGGCGATCTGCTCGGCGAGGCCGGGATGCTCAAGCTCGAGATGGCTCTTGAGCAGCGCCAGCAGGCGCGGCACCGCGGCCACCACCGAGATGCGCTCGCGATGGATGAGATCGATAATGCGCGGTGCGGCCAGGCGGGCTTCAAAGTGCAGCTCGGCGCGGTAGATCTGCGGAATCCACAGCCCCATGGTCTGTCCGAAGACGTGGCTCAGCGGCAGCGTGTGCAGGATGCGCAGCGGATGGATGATTCTTTCGTAGCGCAGGTAGGGCTGCGAGGCTTCTTCGATGGGGCCTACGCTGGCCAGCACGTTGCCGTGGGTGATGACTACGCCCTTGGGATCGCCGGTGGTGCCTGAGGTGAAAAGGATCTGGAGCGGAGTTTCCCGCGAGAGGCCGGCGGCGGGCGCGGCTTCTTCGGCAGGCAGCCTGGAGCGCCATTCTTCGAAGGTCAGGCGGGGCCAGCCGCCGGTTAAGCCGTCCAGCAGCAGGGCGTCCGCGACGATCAGCTTCGGCTGGGTTTCGGCGGCTATGCGGGCGGCGAAGTCGCGCGAACCGGCTGCGTCCAGCGGGACGGCCAGCACGCCGCGCATCATGCAGCCGAAGAAGGTGGCGACCCACTCGGCGCTGTTCTCGCCCCAGATGAGGACGCGATCGCCGTGCCCGATGCCGCCGAGCTCAAGCAGGCGCGCAAAGCGGGCAGCCATCTGCGCCAGCTCGCCGTAGCGCGTTACGCGGCGGCGGTTGCCCTGGTAGCGGACCACGGCGATTTCCCGGCCGGAGCGGCGAAAATCGTCGAGCAGAGTGGCCAGGTGATCGCGCATCGGTAGCTCCGGGCAAATTCATGGTAGCAGCCGGGATGCGGCTTTTTTCGCGGCCGGAGATGAGGCGATCAGCCGGGGTCGGACCGATGGAGTCGATTTCGTCTCGCGGCGGGATTTTCGCGTTGATTGGATCACGCTTCCTCTGCCGGGCGCAGAACGAAGACGATCCCCAGCGCAGTAAGAATGCTGACCAGGGCAAACAGAAAAACGCTTGCGTAGCCGTAAAAGCCGATCAGCGCGCCGGCGATGGGGCCGACGAGGAAGAACGATACGTCGGCGAAGGCCGTATAGACGCCGAGAGCGGTGCCGCGGTTGAACTCCGGCACGCGCTTGACGGCTTCGACGCCGAGAGCGGGGAAGACCAGCGACAGGCCGAAGCCGCAGGTTGCGGCGCCGGCCAGCGCCATCCAGGGCGAAACGGCGCGCCACAGCAGGATGGTGCCCACGGCTTCGATCAGCAGAGAAGCCTTGGCGACGGGAAATGCGCCGAAGTGATCGATGGTATGGATCAGGAACGCGCGAGCCAGTATGTAGGTGACGCCGAAAGCGGTAAGGCAGAGCGCAGCGCCGTGCCAGTGGCGGTTGTTGTAGAAGAGCGTCACGAAGGTCGCCAGCACGCTGTAGCTGACGCCGCCCAGCGCCAGGCCAATGCCATGCGGGGCGACGCGGCCAAGCACGCGCGTAAAGGGAAGATGTTCGCCGGGCAGAACCTGCACGGCCTCCTTGCGCGCAGCCAGAAGAAAGCTGACGCCGCAGATCAGGATGGTGAGGATGCCGATAGCCGAAAGGCCCCAGTGCAGATCGAGCACCACGCCGAGCGGCGCGCCCAGGGCCATGCCCCCGTAGGTGCTGATGCCGTTGTAGCCGATGACCTTGGCGGTGTTTTCCGGGCCGGTGGCGGCGATGCCCCATAGCGTTGCGCCGGTTGCGCTCAGGCTTTCGCCGGTGCCCAGCAGCAGCCGGCTTACGACAAGCACTGCAAAGCTGGCGCCGTGCATATCGTGCAGGGCCGCCGCAGCCAGCAGCAGCGCTCCGCTGCCAGCGCATGCCGCCATGCCCCACAGAACCGCGACTTTAGCGCCGAGGTGGTCGCTGATGCGCCCGGCCCAGGGACGGCTGGCCAGCGTAGCGATGTACTGGATGCTGATGATGAGGCCGGCCAGCATGGCGCTGTAACCCATGCGCAGCTGCACGAACGGCGGCAGCACGGCCAGCGGTAAACCGATCGAGAGGTAGCAGATAAGCGTGAAATAGGTGAAGCTGAAGATATCGCGCGCACTGCTCGCGCCGGGCGCGGGAACTGGGCTGGGCAGGCTGGCGAGTGCGGAAGATTGCATTTTCAGCTGTTCTAACGAGGTCTAACCTCCAGTATATCGAAATCCCAATTGCGCGCGGCAACGGGGTAGCGGGTTGGTTCGCAACCGCATTCCCTGCGGGGCTGAAGCCCGGAAACATTCTGCCTGACTGATGTGCGGGCTCGAGCCCGTACCCTTCAGACCTGACCCACAACCGGCAACGGCGCATGCGCGGCTGCATGCATCCGGCCTTCGCCATACACTGGAAAGGATGCCGGGCTTTCATGTTGAACATTTCGGCTGCCGGGCGGCGCGGGCCGATGGCGAGGCCATCGCCAGCCGGTTGCTCTCCGCCGGGCACGCGGAGCGGCAGGCCGCCGCCGCCGACGTAGTGATCGTCAACACGTGCAGCGTAACCGAGGAGGCCGATCGCGCGGCGCGGGCGTTTATCCGGCGGGCGCACAGGGCAAATCCGGACGCAAAGATCGTCGTGACCGGCTGCTACGCGCAGCGCGCTCCCGGGGAACTGGCCGGGATGGCAGGCGTGGCCGCCGTGGTGGGCAACAGCCACAAGGCGCTGGCGCCGGAGATCGTGCTCGGGCTGGCGCAGCGCCATCGAGCCGGCGCGGCATCCGCATCGGAGCTGGTTCCTGTGGCGGCGTTGATGGCCGGCGCTGTTCCTGTGTGGGCCGACGACCGATTCGCCCACTCGTTTCTCGAAGAGGCGCAGGTTCTGCCCGGCGCGCAGACCAGGCCCAACCTGAAAATCCAGGAGGGATGCGGCAACCGCTGCACCTTCTGCGTGATTCCGCAGACGCGCGGCTCATCGAGGAGCCTGCCCCGCGCAGCGGTGCTGCGGCAGGTGGAGGGGTTCGTTGCCGCCGGCGGCAAGGAGCTGGTGCTCTCCGGCATCAATCTGGGCCGCTGGGGCCGCGATCTGCCGGAACGCCCGAGCTTTGCCGGGCTGGTGCGGGAAATCCTGAACCGGACGCGGCTGCCGCGGCTGCGCATCAGCTCGGTTGAGCCGATGGACTGGGATCCGGAGCTGATCGCGCTGATGGCCGAGTTTGGCGGAACCAGGCTTGCGCGGCACGCGCATCTGCCGCTGCAGTCAGGCTCGGACGCCGTGCTGCGGCGCATGCACCGGCGGTACCGGCCGTGGCATTATGCCGACAAGGTGGCCGAGCTGCGGCGTGCCGCCGGGCCGGAGCTTACGCTGGGCGCCGACGTGATGGTTGGCTTTCCCGGCGAGACCGATGCCGAGTTCGAGGAGACGGTTGCGATGGTCCGCGCGCTGCCCTTCGGTTATCTGCACCTGTTCCCGTTTTCGCCGCGGCCGGGCACGCCCGGCTGGGCGCTGCATGCCGATTGCCCGGTTGCTCCGCCGGCCGTCGAGGAGCGTATGAAAGTAATGCGGCAACTGGCCGCGGAAAAGATGCGTGCGCATCGCAGTCAATTCGTGGGGCGCGAGCTGGAGGCCATCACGCTGCATACGCCGGCAGAGATGGCGGCGAAAGGCCGCACTTGGGCTCTGACCGAGAATTTTCTGCCCGTGGAAGTGGACGGGGAGTTCGAGGCAAACAGTCTGGTGAGGGTTCGCATGACGGGCCTGACGAAGGATGGCGAACTGGCCGGATGCGCGGCGCTTGTGCAGTAAGAGATTGCGGCTGCGCCGGTAAGCCCATTGAATTCGCCGTTACCGGGCCAATGCTATACTCAGGGTGCGCCGGTCAGGCATGCCGGAATGCGGGAGGATTCCGCACCGCTGCCTTAAGGCCAATCGGGGAGGAGCACCATCGCATTCGATAAACGTTCGGCCAAGTCTTTTATTCGCATCAATGACCGGATTCGCGCTCGCGAAGTCCGGGTAATCGACGAAAACGGGGAGCAGCTCGGCATCCTGCCGCCCTATGAGGCGCTGCGCATTGCGCGCGAGCGCGGTCTGGACCTGGTTGAGGTTTCGCCCAACGCTGTCCCGCCGGTCTGCCGCATCCAGGATTACGGCCGCTACCTGTACGAAAAGGAAAAGAGCGAACGCGCGGCGCGCAAAAAGCAAAAAGTCATCACCATTAAGGAAGTGAAGTTCTCGGTAACGGTCGACGAGCACGACTACCAGACCAAGAAGAACCAGGCGGTGCGCTTTTTGAACGAAGGCGACAAGGTGAAGGCCAGTCTGCGCTTCCGCGGCCGCCAGATGGCCCACCGCGAACTGGGCTATAACATCATCAACCGCCTGATCCAGGACGTGGGCGCCGCCGGCGTAGTGGAGTTTATGCCCCGCATGGAAGGAACGATTCTGCACGCCATTCTGGCGCCGGCCAGGAAGGATGGCGCGGCGAAACCCAAGCCTCCCGCAGCTCCGGCCTCCGAGCCGCAGCAGGCGCAGGCGTAAGCTTTGCGTTCGGCGAACTAAGGCCACCGGTTGCGGTGGCCTTTTTCGTGTCGAGACGCCATGCGCGCCAGCGTAACCAGTCATCCCGGACATTGCGCTTGGCGTGACAAGCGAAAGGCTCTGCAGCCTGCGAAGCCGGCCTCCACGATAAAATTCGAACCATGGCGACAGCGGCAATCTCTGAGGACATACTGGCCAAATACGAGCCGGTGATCGGGCTCGAAGTGCATGTGCAACTGCTGACGGAGACGAAGATTTTCTGCGGCTGCCCGAACCGCTTTGGCTCCGAGCCCAATACGAATATCTGTCCGGTGTGCATCGGGCTGCCCGGCGCGCTGCCGGTGCTGAACGAAAAGGCCGTCGAATTCGCCGTGCTGGCCTCGCTGGCGCTCAACTGTCAGGTGCATGAGCAGTCGGTCTTCGCGCGCAAAAATTATTTTTATCCTGATCTGCCCAAGGGCTACCAGATTTCGCAGTTCGACAAGCCGATCGCCGAGCATGGATGGATTGATGTGCCCACCGCGAGCGGGAACAGGAAAAAGATCGGCATTACCCGCCTGCACATGGAAGAAGACGCGGGCAAGAGCCTGCACGAGGGCTTTTCTGATTCCCCGGTGCGGACCTATCTCGATCTGAACCGCTGCGGCACGCCGTTGTGCGAGATTGTGAGCGAGCCCGACATCCGCACGCCGGACGAGGCCTTCGAATATCTCACGCGGCTTAGAGAGATCCTGCTCTACACCGGCGTTTCCGACTGCAACATGGAAGAAGGCTCGCTGCGCTGCGATGCGAATGTGAGCGTGAGGCCGCGCGGACAGGAAAAATTCGGCGTCAAGGTCGAAGTAAAGAACGTCAACAGCTTTAAGTTCATCCGCGCGGCGCTTGAGTACGAGATCGAGCGGCAGGCGGAGCTGATCGAGAGCGGCGGCCGCGTGGTGCAGGAGACGCGGCTGTGGAATGCCAACGAGGGCCGGACGTATTCCATGCGGTCGAAGGAGCAGGCTCACGATTACCGGTACTTTCCGGAACCCGACCTGCCGCCGCTGATCGTTTCGGCCGAACTGCTGGCCGAGGCGAAGAAAAAGCTCCCCGAGCTGCCGGAGGCGCGGCGGGAGCGGATGATCGCCGAGTACGAGCTGAATGAGCAGGATGCGCGGACGCTTACGGCCTCGCGCGAGTTTGCCGACCGGTTTGAGGCGGCGGCAAGGACAGCGCGCAGCCCGCGCCGCGTGGCCAACCTGTTGCTGAGCGAGATTGCCGGGCGTCTGAAGGCGCTCGATCTCGATCCTGAAAAATCGCCCGTCTCGATGGCTGGCATTGTGCAGGCCGCCGATTTGCTCGATGAGGGGAAGATCAGCTCGAAGCAGTTGAAGCAGCTCTTCGATGTTTGTTTCGAGAAGGGTGAGGACTTCGGGCCGGTATACGAGCGCGAGAAGCCGCAGCAGATTACAGACTCATCGGCGATCGAGAAGATGATCGACGAGATCATCGCCGCCAACCCGAAGCAGGTGGAGCAGTACCGCGCCGGCAAGAAGACGCTTGCGGGATTCTTCGTTGGCCAGGTGATGAAGGCGTCGAAGGGGCAGGCGAATCCTGCGCTGCTCAACGAGCTGGTTGCGAAGAAACTGGACGCGTAGCGGCTGTGCGGAGTCCGGCGCTACGAATCTGCGCTCTGGCTCTGCACCATCCCCTGCGCCCAGGCCAGCTCGTCGATCACCGCGTCGAGCGCGGCGCTCCAGGAGGCGAGGCGCACGCCGAAGCGCCGGGCCAGCTTTTCATTCGAAAGCACCGAGTTGCGCGGGCGCCTGGCCGGTGTCGGATAGGCTTCGCTGGGGATGGGGGTCAGCTCGGGCGTCTTTGCGCCGAGCTTTGCGGCGGCGCGCGCAAAGATAGCCTGCGCGAAGCCGAACCATGAGGTCGACTCGGCGCAGGTCATATGGTAGATGCCCGACCATTCCCCGGGTGGGTCTGCCGGCATGTCCTGATCGCCGTTCAGCACTTTCTCCACAATTTTCCGCGTGGCAGCGGCAACTTCGAGCGACGTGGTCGGCGCGCCGAACTGATCGTTGACAATCGACAGTTTGTCGCGCTCGCGGCCGAGTCGGAGCATTGTCAGCAGAAAGTTTTTGCCGTGCGGGCCGTATACCCAGCTTGTGCGGAAGATCAGATATTTTCCGCCCGCCGCGGCGATGGCCTGCTCGCCGGCAAGCTTCGAGGCACCGTAGACGCTGAGCGGATTCGGCGGGTCGTCTTCGCTCCAGGGCTCGCGCTTGGCCCCGTCGAAGACGTAGTCGGTCGAGTAGTGGACCAGCAGCGCCTGAGCAGCACGGGCTTCTTCGGCCAGCACCGCCGGGGCCGCGGCATTGACGGCGTGGGCCAGCTCCGGCTCGCTCTCGGCGCGGTCTACTGCGGTATAGGCGGCGGCGTTCAGGATCACGTCGGGCGCGGCGCTGCGCACGGCGGCGCGCAGGCTTGCGGCATCGGCCAGGTCGACTGTGCCGCGGTTGACTCCGATGACTGAGCCGAAGCCGGCAAAGCTGCGCTCAAGCTCGCGGCCAAGCTGGCCGGCGTTGCCAACGATCAGAACGCGTGGACCGGAAAGCGGCTTTCCTGTAACCGGGGTTGCGGCTGCCTTCATCCGGACGGCTCCTCCTCAAGCTGCATCGACGCTGTGCTGCTCCTGCTTATTGATTGTAAGGAGCCGTTCCACGGGCGCGGCGCGGGGGCAGCGGGTCAGTTTGCAATCGCATTCTCTCCGGGACGGAAGCCCGGAAGCATTATGCCTGACGGATGTACGGGATCAAGCCCGTACCCTGCAAACTGACCCAATACCGGCACGGGAGCGGGATGGATGCGGACCGGATCGTTCATGTTCCCGCCGTTACCAGCAGCTCGGCGACGGCTTCGACGATCTGCTCGTGCACCTCGTCGATCGTCAGGTCGCCTTCGATGCGGACTACGCGCTCCGGCTCGCGGGCTGCGATCTCGCGATATTTCTCCCAGACGCGGCGAAAGAACGCGTCCTCTTCGGCTTCGAAACGGCTCTCGTTCTTGCCGGTGCGGGCCTCATCGCGCCTGTTGCGGCGGCGCGCGCGCGCAAGCGAGGCCTCGAATCCCGGCAGCAACAGCAGTGTCAGGTCGGGCTGCAGGTTGCCGCAGATCAGCCGGTGCATGGCGAGAATCTTTTCCGAGCCCAGGCCGCGGCCTCCGCCCTGATAGGCTTCGCTCGAATCCGTGAAGCGGTCGCAGAGCACGATTTTGCCGGCCTCAAGCGCGGGTTCGATGACCTCGGCGATGGCCTGGGCGCGATCGGCGAACATCAGCGCCATCTCGGCCATCGGCGCCAGGCCGGCAGAACCGGAATCGACGCGCGCATCGAGCAGTATTTCGCGGATGCGGTCTCCCGTGGCTGTTCCGCCGGGCTGGCGCGTGACCACGATGGGATGGCCGCGGCGCTCGAGCCACGCAGCCAGCCTGCGGATCTGCGTGGTCTTGCCCGAGCCGTCCAGGCCCTCGAAGGTGATGAAGCGGCCGCGCGGCATGGGCTTCAGTCTATCATCGGGGCTGGCCGGGTTTTGTCCAGGCAGATGCGCAGGCTTGAGGATTCGCTCGCCGCGCATGCGATCTGCCGCATTGGCTGGTCTGTCGTGGGGCATCTTCGCTCTCAAGGGGTTCAGGATTGCGCTACCCGGAGGCCGGCTTGCGGTCGACCGGGTCTCAGGTCAGGGCGGCCTGCACAAGCGAGTGAAAGGACGCAGCTCTCTGGGAGCAGCTCTAATGCGGTCTTCCCGGCAGCACGAAATGTTTCGCGCAGCGCGGTTCGTAGGAGTCGCCGGGAATCCTGATGGGGCTGTCATAGGGCGCCGGCTTGCCGTCGATGAGGCGCTGCGAGTAGAGAGCGCGCGCGCCGCAGGAGCAGTAAGCCATGCACTCGGTGATGCTGCCGCCGTAGGCGTTTACCAGCCAGGTCAGGTTCAGCATTTCGCCGAACGGCATGGCGCGGAAGTCGAGATCGAGCCCGGCCACCAGCACGTCATGGCCTGCATCGAGCAGGTTTTTGACAAAGAGAAACAGATCGCTGACGAACTGTCCTTCGTCGATGGCGATACACTCCACGCGCTTGCCGATTTGCTGCTCGGTTCTGTCGATGGCCTCGATCGTCTGCCATGGGTCCGCGGAGTCGAACTCGATGGCCTTGCATCTGGAATTGCCGTTGGGATTACGGCTCTCGACCAGGCCCGGGCCGCTTTTGGTGTCGTCGCTCGGCTTGAGCACGACGACATGCTGCCTGGCGTACTGGCGCCGCATCTCGCAGCGGCGCAACATTTCGGCGGTCTTGTTGCTCCGCATCGGTCCCAGCATCAGCTCGAGCTTGCCTTGCACCTGCCAGCCTCGGAAAAAGAAATAATGATAGCGCTCCGGGTAATCATCATATCGCGGCAGGGCGCGGGCGTCGTGCGCCTGAGCGCCGCGCCTCGCGGATGCTTTGCGTTGTTCAGCGCGCAGCGGCCAGGATGGCCTCCACGGCAGCCTTCGTCACGCCGCAGTTCTGGAAAAAGTGCGCCAGATCTCCGCCCAACGGCCTGAACTCCGGTCCGGCAGGCCTTTCGGCGTCGATCTGCGCCGTGCGCACGTCGCCGGTTCCCTGATCGTTGAGAATGAGCACGGCGAGCTTGCGCGCCAGCGGCAGCGGAAAGCTTTCGGCCACAAATACGAGGCTGCCCCGGGTGGTGATCGTTACCGGTCCCTCGTCGGTTGAAAAGACCTGCTCCACGGCTCCGGCTTCCGCAGCAGACGCCACAACCGAAGTATGCTCGGCCTTTACCGAGGAGTACTTGCGCGCCAGATTATCGGCGTAGAGCCGGGCGAAGGCGGTG
>DATGLJ010000034.1:0-15285 GCA_035294185.1 Occallatibacter sp.
CCGCTGCGGAACGTCCCTGACGCTTTACCGTGGCTCCCGCATATTCGCCCTTCGGCGTGGTGATCTTCTCCAGCGCGGAGACATCGACGCCCGCCTTCTTTGCAAACGCCTGCGCAGCCGGCGTGGGAGCGTTCTCCTTGAAGGCAACCTTCCACGACGGGCCGGTGAGCTGTTCTTCAGTATCGGGCTGGCGCGCAAGCACGCCTTTGGCGAGCACGGCTAGCCGGCGCGGCGTGGAAAACGCAGTCACCGCGCCGCCCTCGGCGAGCAGCCGCTCGCGAGTAAGCAGGTCGGCAACGCGGCGGCCTAGCTCGGCCTCGGCCGAGGCGATCATGCGGGCCGGGATTTCTTCAAGGCCAAGTTCGAAAAGAAAATCTGACATGATGTTCGTAGCTTTCGTGATCGCGCGAGTCCCCTGCGCCTGACTCCGTATGACAGTTCACGCTGTTTGCTGCAGCGCATAGGCCCTGGCCACGCCCACAGCCAGATTGCGAATGCGGCCGATGACGCCCACTCGCTCCGTTACGCTGATGGCGCCGCGGGCATCGAGCAGGTTGAAGAGATTCGAGCACTTGAGCGCAAGCTCGTAGGCGGCCAGCAGCGGAAAGCGGCGTTTTTCTGATGCTGCTGCCTTTTCGTCCGTGAGCACTGCATGAGCCTGCTCGAGCAGCGCCTTTGCCTCGGCCTCGTAGCTGTCGAAGTGCCCCCATAACCGGGCCACATCGGCACATTCGAAGTTGTAGACCGAAAACTGCAGCTCCTCGGCCAGACGCACGTCGCCGTAGGTAACCGGCGCGCCGGTTTCCGGGTCGCGGGCCCACACGATGTCATAGATCGAATCCACATCCTGCAAAAACGCGGCGATGCGCTCCATGCCGTAGGTGAGTTCCGCGCAGATGGGATCGAGATCGAGGCCGCCGCACTGCTGGAAGTAAGTGAACTGCGTAATCTCCAGCCCGTCGAGCATGACCTGCCAGCCAACGCCCCATGCGCCGCCCGCAGGCCACTCCCAGTTATCCTCTTCGAACTTCAGGTCGTGATGGCGCAGGTCGATCCCCATCGCCTCGAGCGATTCGAGATAAAGCTCCTGCACATTCGCCGGCGGGGGCTTCAAAATGAGCTGAAACTGTGTGTGCTTGTACAGCCGGTTGGGATTCTCGCCGTAGCGGCCGTCGGCCGGCCGGCGCGAAGGCTGCGCGTAGCCGACTTTATATGGCGCCGGGCCAAGGACGCGCAGAAACGTCTCCGGCGCCATGGTGCCGGCTCCGACTTCCACGTCGTAGGGCTGCTGCAGAACGCATCCGCGCTCGGCCCAGAAGCCCTGCAGGCGAAAAAGCAGTTCCTGAAAGGTGAGCGGGTGGGATTGAGAGGCAGTTCGGGTTGCGGCCACAAGAGTCTCTTTCAATCGGGACTGGTCTCAATTTTATCAAGCCGGATTTACCCCGCCCGCTATCCGGCGTGCAGCGGGGCAAACTCCCCGAGCCGCGCCTTGAGCACGGATCTGCTGATGGGCATCTCATGCAGCAGCAGCTCGGCGGCCTGCACCAGCCGGTTTTCGTGGAACCACTTCTGCACAACATTGTCGAGCAGCAGATTGGCGATGGCCAAAAGCGACATGCCCTGGTGATGCGCCATCCACTCGCGCACCAGCTCCGGCCTGCGCGCGGACTGGATATAATCGGCGGCTTCATAGTAGCCGTAGGCGCCCACCCAGCCGGCAGCGCACATGCGGCGCAGGTTCGCCAGCGCCGCGGCCGGGTTCACGCCGAGAGCCAGGAACGTGGAGTAAGGCGAGATGACGGGCCCCGCTGTCGCCTCAAGCCAGAGCGCGATATCCGGCACTCCGAAGGCGAAGTAATCGTAGTGACCGTCAGGATTCCTTCTGGCCGTCCCCGACTCCGAAATACCCCAGGGAATGCCCAGCTTGCCGGCAAAAGCCCGCTGCACATGGACTGCCGCATCCTGCGTGCGCGCAATCAGCGTGCCCGGGTAGCTGCGCATCCACAACGAAGGCATCAGATATTCGAACATCGTGCCCGTCCAGGAAAGCAGCAAAAAGCGCCCGTAAGCGAACGTATGGTCGCGTGCCAGCTTGTACCAGCTCTGGTAGGGCAGGTCGCCGCGCGCAATAGCCAGGAAAGTCGCGATGCGCGCCTCCGACGCGATCATGTCGTAAGCGGCATCGTGGATCTTCGCAGCACCGCGCTCGTAACCGATCGAGAGAATCTGCCTGCCGGGGCATACGAGAAACGAGAAATCTGTCTGTTGCGCGATTTGCTCGGCGTCCTGCCCGATGGCGCAGAGGGCGTCGAAGAGCGCCCGCAGGTTCTGCACAGTCCCGGGCAGCAGCGCGCGCAACTGGTCAGCCAGAACCGAAAGCGCGGGATTTTCTTTGAGCGCATTCTGCGCATGCAGCAGCCGCGCTTCCAGCTCTTCGGCAAAGAGCAGCGCAGCCTCGATCGGCATCATGCAGGACTTTTCGTCGAGCCCCAGATGCGGAAAAGCCCGAAGGGCTTCAAACTGCGGCAGCGCCCAGGGCAAATAATCGTGCAGCAGCTGCAGAATGGCGTCGATGCGGTTGCGCGCCTCGCGGAGCCAGTAGGTCTCAGGCAGCGTGGCGGGTGCGGCTTCCGAGGCATCCGCGAGCGCTTTTTGCGCCTGCGGCAGCCAGGCAATCCATTCAGTCAGGGTCGCCGACTCCGGCGGCAGGTTGAGCCGTCCAACCGAAGCCCACAGCTTCTTCTCCCGCCGCAGCAGCCGGCAGTACGCGCGCAAGCCGCTATGGAAGAGCTGCGCCGACACCAGCGGTCTGCGCGCCAGGTCCGTGGCGCCGGCATGCAGCGTATAGAGCGAGGCAACGAAGTTGCCGCTGTCAACCGAAGACACAAAGGGAGGATTGCCGAGCGCCTGCAGCGTCTGCGTGTCGTACCAGTTATACAGATGACCGCGCTCCTTCTCCAGCCGCATGATCGTGGCCAGGCTTGCACGGCTGAGCCTGGCAAACTCCGGAACCGTAAGAAAACCGAGTTCGCACGCGACCTGACGCGCATTCAGGAGCATGCCGATATTGGTCGGCGAAACGCGCGCGGCCTCGACCATCCCCTCTTCCATCACGTTATCGGGAATGAGAAAGCTGTGCCGCTCGCCGCCGAAATCGCAAAAGTAGCGCCAGATGCGCAAAGCATGCTCGCCGAGGAACTGCCTGTCGGCCGAAGAGAGGCTGCGGCGGTCGCGCGGCGGCCGGTTGAGCCAGATGGTGAGAGGATTTGAGAGCGCCCAGAGTACGAGAATGGGCAGTGCGCACAGGATGGCCTGGTGCCGCGCCGCACTCATCCGTACGAGCACCCCGATCGATGCGGCGATCAGCGGCATGAGAGCAAGATAGCGGTCGATCGGCGTGCTGCGCGTCCGCTGCATCTCCGACTGGTATGCCGTCTCCCATTCAAGAAGCCGCTCGCCGGTGACAAAGCGGCGGAAGAGCGAGCGAATGATGGCGTCAAAGGTCATCAGCGTTTCATGCGGCAGAAAAACAAGATGCAGCAGGGCCACCAGCATCGCCTGGCCAAAGCCGGATGCGGTCTCGGCCACCCGGCCTTTCTGGCCGCTGGCCATGGCGCGGCCCAGCCCGAAGACAAACTGCGCGAACGTCGGGAAAAACAGCAGGAAGAGCGTTGCAACCGTCCAGTAAAGCGGTCCGCCGGGCAACACCAGCCAGCCGAAGACAAACAGCAGGAAAAGAGACGGATCGACCAGCGAGCGGCGCAGGTTGTCGAAGATTTTCCAGCGGGAAATGCCGGAGATCGGATTAGGCCCCCAGCGCCCGGCCTCATCGGGTACGCGCGAGAAGATCCACTGCATGATCTGCCAGTCGCCGCGCACCCAGCGGTGCTTGCGGCGCATGTAGGCGCTGTAGTGAGAGGGGTAATCGTCCACCAGCTCGACGTCTGTCACCAGGCCGGCGCGCGCATAGGCGCCCTCGATAAGATCGTGACTGAGCAGCGCATTGCGCGGGAAGCGGCGGTCGAGAACGGCGTGCAGCGTCGCCGCCTCGTATATTCCCTTGCCCGTGAAGATTCCTTCGCCGAACAGGTCCTGATATGCGTCGGAGACCGCGCGGGTGTAGATGTCGAAGCCGCTCTGGCCTGAGTAGAGCGCAGCCAGCCGCGACTGAGCCGCTGATTGCACGGCCACGCTGATGCGCGGCTGAAGGATGCCATAGCCGGCCGTCACGATGCGCCGCTGCGGATCGATAATGGCCTGATTCAGCGGATGGGCGATCGCCCCGGCCAGCCTGGCCGCGGTTCCATGCGGCAGCTGCGTGTCGGAGTCGAGCGTGAGAATGTATCGGACCGACTTCAGCACATCCACGCGGCCGGCCTTGATCGGAAACGCGTCAAAAGCGCCGGCGAGCAGCTTGTTCAGGTCGAGCAGTTTGCCGCGCTTGCGCTCCCAGCCCATCCATACGCCCTGGCGGGCATTAAAGATGCGATGCCGGTGCAGGAGAATGAAGGCGCCGCTGCGCGGAGAGTTGTATCGGGCATTCAGCCCGTCGATCAGCTGCGCCGCCAGATCGACAAGCGGATGCGAATCGTTCTCGCGCGGCTGGCTTACTGAATCCGGCAGATCGGTAAGCAGTGCGAAGTGGAGGTTTGGCTCCCGGTTGGCCAGAAAGCGCACCTCAAGATCGTTCACCAGCTCGCGAACCTGCTTATCGTTCATCAGCAGCGAGGGCACGGCGACCAGCGTAGTGCATTCTGCGGGAATCCCATTGCCGAAGTCCAGCTTGGGCAGGCGTTCGGGATCGATGAACGATGTGATAGTGTTGTTCACCAGGTCCACTGCCAGCTGCGTTGCCGGAATCGCAAGCAGCAAAAGCGTTACCAGCAGTCCGGCGAACCGCGCTATGACCGGCACGATCGGAAACAGGATGAGCGCCATCAACAGCAGCGCGAGAATCTGGATGCCATCGAGGAAAAATTCCTCTCCATGGGCGCGCACGAATTCGCGCGCACGAAAAGCCGGCCCCGGATGAAAGCCGGTGCGCAGCGCCAGCTGGGCAAAGCCCTTGTCGATAAGGTAATAGCCCACGTGAGCGCGCCGGCGCTGCAGGCGCGGATCGCGCGCAGGCAACTGCTCGCCCTCGCGCGCCAGTTCGATCGCAATCCTGGCAACCTGCAGTTCGCTGCAATCCGAACGGCGCGCCACCAGCGCCACGCGCCGGCGATACCGCTCCCGGCTCTCAAAATCCATCTGCGCATACGCGCAAGCCGGATCCTCGCGAAGCACCGCGTCGAAGACGATGAGCGGCTCGATCAGGCATTCCCAGTCGGTATTGGCTACCTCGCGCAGACTCCTGATCCGCGTCATGATCGCTGCCGGCAGAGCCTGCCCGCGCCCGCTGAAGAGCGCGGGTGAAATATCCAGCAGCGATTCCAGAAGAACGAACTTCAGCAGCGTGCTGAATTCCCACAGCTCATCGGCCAGCAAGGCGCCGCGGCGCTGCAGGCTTTGCACAAACCCGCCGAACGCGGCCCCATCGAAGACTCCGTCCGCCGCGTTCAGGTAAGCGCCTGCGATCGCCGCAACGCGCAGTTCTTCTGCACGGCCCGGAGCCTGTCCCTGCAGGATGACGCGCGGAAGCGATGCCAGCCGCGCGGGCCGATCGGCAGCCGCAGCCATTGCATTGCGCAGCAGCCGGCGGCTGGCCCCAAGCTCGAGCAGGGCCGAGCGATAGGCGATTTCATCCGGGTCGGCGGCTGGCTCCGGCACAGGATGCCGGGCCAGCTCCGCTTCCAGCCGTGCGAGGCTGCGTCGCGCCGCGCGAATCCGGCTGATAAACGTGAATCCGCGCAGCCCTTTTGCCGGCCGCAGCACCACTTCCCATCCGGCGGCCATCTCCGCCGCACGCTGCAGCCGCGCAGATGCGCCGTGTTCAAAAACCTGCTGCGATTCGAGATGAAGCGCCACTTGCGTCATGAACCCTCAACGATAACTGGCTGCCTGCATTTCAAACATGGCGGCGTAGCGGCCGCCGAGCGCCATCAGTTGATTGTGGCTGCCCTCTTCCACAATACTTCCACCCTCAAGAACTACGATGCGGTCGGCCATGCGCACGGTCGAAAAGCGATGCGAGATCAGGAGCGCCATTTTCCCCAGCGTAAGCTCGGCGAAGCGCTCGAAGACCTGAAACTCGCTGCGGGCATCGAGCGAGGCCGTCGGCTCGTCCAGGATGAGCAGTTGCGCGTCGCGCAGGTAGGCGCGGGCGAGAGCCAACTTTTGCCACTCGCCGCCGGAAAGGTCGACGCCGCCCTCGAAGCGCCGGCCCAGCATCTGCTCGTAGCCGTCAGGCAGCCTGGCGACAACGTCGCTGGCCAGGCTTTTTTCCGCGGCGTACTCGATCTCCTCTTCAGAGTGATCGACTTCCACGCGCCCCACGGCGATATTCTCGCGCGCCGTCATCTCATAGCGCATAAAGTCCTGAAAAATGACGCCAATCTCCGCGTGCAGGCTGGCCAGGTCGTATTCGCGCAGGTCCACGCCGTCGAGAAGAATCTCACCCTCGGTCGGATCGTAGAGGCGCGTGATGAGCTTGACGATCGTCGTCTTGCCCTGCCCGTTCTCGCCGATCAGCGCCACGCGCTCGCCGGGCGCCAGCGTGAAATTCAGGTTGCGCAGAACGCTGCGCGTCGTGCCGGGGTAGACGAACGAAACATTGCGGAACTCGAAGCCGCGGGTGACCGGCCGCGGCGCCGGAAGTCCATGTGGTTTCGATTCAACCCGCGGCTTCATCTCGAAGAAGGCCAGCAGGTCGGTCAAGAACAACGCCTGGTCGGCCACGCCCGAGGCAGTCGAAAACGCCTGCTGGATGTTGCCCATGGCCTGCATGATGGCCGTCGTGATCAGCGTGAGGTCGCCGATCGTATAGCGGCCCTCGATGGTGCGGTAAATGCTCAGAATGTAGGCCGAATAGTAGCCCAGTTGGCCGAGAATCGCCAGCAGGCCGCCCCAGAACAGCCTCCGCCGGTTCAGCGCCACGTTTTCCGCATAAATCTGCTGAGAAATGCCCTCGAAGCGCCGCGTCAGGTATTCGCTCAGATTGAACAGGCGCAGCTCTTTTGCCGCTTCCTTGCTGCCGCCCACCTGGCGCAGATATTCCATCCTGCGCCGCAGCGGCGTCTGGCGGAAGTTCTTCGCATAGGTCAGAAAAGCAAAATGGCTCTCGCCCAGAAAGGCCGGAACGACGCCGGCAATCAGCAGACATAACAGCAGCGGCGAGTACTTGATCAGCACCGCCGAGAAGGCAATCGCCGTAACCGACTGCTGGATGAGCCGCCCCATCTGCTGGATCATCGCCAGCCGGTCGGTGGCCTGCACGCGCGCCCTCTCCAGCCGGTCGTAGTACACAGGATCCTCGTAAACCGTCACATCCAGCGCCGCAGCCTTGCGCATCACCTCCACGCTCACATGGTGTGTGTAGCGATCGGCCAGCAGGTTGTCGAAATAATCGACGGCGCGCGAAAGCAGCCCCATCAGAATCGCCAGCGCCATCTCGGCGCCCACAAGCCACCAGAAGCAGGAGGGCAGCGGCTGATGGAAGCGGATGCGGTTGACGCCGTCAATGATGAAGCGGCCGATAATGCCGATGCCCACCGGCAGAAAGGCCACGACGATCCGTATAAAAATATTCCAGAAGACGACCTGCGGTCCCGATTCCCAAACAAAGTGAAGCACCGGGGGAATGTTGCCAAGCGCGCGCAGGCGATCGGACCAGGCGCCCGCGTCGCTCTTCAATGGCGCCGGCTCCTGGTCCATTTGTGCCCGCTCCGGCAAAGAGCCGGAGCCGCCCTTCGGTTCCGATTGCATGCCTGAGGACATAGCTCCCCTGAAAATTCCCTGTCTCTATGCAGAGATTCGATAAGGGCGCAGAGCGCGCCCGGCTCCAAAACAGACTATTTCAAGGCAAAACAGGAAGTTGTGTCCTTCTGGTTCGTGCTTCCATAGTTTACAGTCGAACACGCTCGGCCTGTGCTTCGATATTAGTGCGATGCGCCGCGCCGTAAAGGCGTTGTTTTCTTAGGCTGAGCGAATGCCGGATCTAGGCGGAACGATTCTTTGTTTCGGGAATCGCCGGCGTATACGTCCTGAACCCTGCGGCCTCCATGCCGCGCACAGCCTCGGGATTCTTCATGAACGTCTCCCATACAAAGCCCGTGCGCGCGTTCTCGGCCATGACCATCGTTATGCCCACATCGATGCCGATGACATCTGTATCGTACCAGCCTGTCAGTGGATTGAATGCATCCACAAAGCCGTAGCGGGACCAGGCCTGTGGGTAGTGGTCGTGAATCGTGCGCAGCACGCGCATGGTCGGCTGGGGCAGAAACGGAATGGAGCCGCCCGTGGCGCAGGGCACGATGGTGCCGTCGATCGGCCCCATGGCCGGCGGCCCTCCCCACACTACGTAGCCGTGCTCTGAGTCCGAGGCCGTAATGCCCCACAGCGCGTTGCTGTAGTCGGGAAACTTCTCGTTCAGCGAAATGCAAAACAGCCGGTGCACATCCGTGGCGATGACCGAGTTCTGAAAGTAATCGGCATACCGGTCGCGCCGGTTTCGAAAATCGAACCATGCCTGCGAGTACTGGTGAACGAACAGCGGCGCAAACGAGCCGATATAGCGCAGGCCGTCGTATTCGAAGACCGTGCGCTTCCAGGCAAACCATGCATTCTTGTTCAGCGGGTGCGACATCGATCCCATTCCCAGCAGGTACATCATCATCAGCTCGCTGTAGAAATCCCAGCGCGAGGAAATGAAGCCCAGTTCCGGCGTCCACCCGTGGGAAAGCAGCGCCGTATCCTCGGAGAGCCAGGACCAGTCCACGCGGTCGAAGATGGCGTGCGCCAGCTCGACGATGTCCCTGTCCTCGGCGAAGTGCTGCCTGCAGGTGAGCACGCCGCAGAGCAGGATCGCGGTGTCGATCGACGAGATCTCGGAGTCCCACATTCGCTCGCCGGTGTTGATATTGGCGAAATGGAAGAAAAATCCCCGATGGGTGGGCAGCCTGTGCCAGAGAAACGAGAGCGTCTGCACCACGCGCAGACGCGCATCCGCGCTGGAGACGAACCCGCGCCGATGGGCGATGCAGATCGCCGTCAGGCCGAATCCCGTCGAGGCAATGCTGGCGGCCACGCTCGTGTCTTTGCTTCGCACGTTGCAGCGGTCCTTGACGAGCCCTGTCTGCGGATTGGCCTGCTCCCAGAAGAACAGAAACGCGGCGTGTTCGATCTGGTTGAGCAGGTTCTCGTCGTCGGGCGTCAGCGACGTTGGCTGGGGCATGGGCGCCGGCCCGGCCTGAGCTTCCTCGTCCAGGCCCCAGCCGCCCGATGCGAGCCCTGGTAAAAACCGCGCATGCGCCAGCGGCAGCGCCGGCGACATGGCAGCCATCTGTCGCAGAATGCTCCGGCGGGAAAGCTTGCGTCTCTGCGGTGCGGCGTCGGTTTGTTCGTGCGGCGGCCGTTTCATCGCGTCGACTCGGCTCGATTCCCTGTTTTACCTGTTCCCCGCCCCGGCCTGCCCGCAGACGATGGCGCCTGCGCGCCTGCGGCCCGCCTGAATCTCGAATCGGCCGCGCGGCAGACTTCGGCATTCGCCGAAATGCCCGGTACAATGTCGCTGACAATGCAAACAGCGGCAGCCTTTCTGTTAGATGCAGAATCCGGAGCAATTGTCATTGCCGCGGACAGCAAATTTCCGCCGTGGCGCGTCCAAATAACCGTACAGGCGCGAGGAACTTGAGGCACAAAGGTCCGGTCCTTTCGATCGCGATTGGCGTGGCGGTCGCAGCCGCCGGGGTGGTTCTGCTGCTGCGCCTCTACCGCCTGCGGCCGCGGCTTGCCTCCATTCAGGGCGCCGTCATCCGCAGCTCAGAGGACCCTCCCAAGCGGCAGCCCATCGGCGGCGTAATCGTCACCGCCTCCCGCGGAGTCGTCTCCGCCGCCACGCAGACCGACGCTTCCGGCTATTTCCGCATTACCTTCCCCGAGGTGATCTGGCCCGGCCAGACCGTCAGGCTGAGTTTCCGACATCCGGACTACCGCCCGCTCGACATGAACCTGACGATGGAGTTCCGCTCCACGTCGCGGCGGCTGATCGTCGCCTCCATGACGCCGCGCGCGGCGCCGGCGAAGACCGTTGCCGAAGCTCCCATGCAAACCGTCAGCAACATTCGAATCCGCTACACGGTGAATACCGAAAACGAAGAGAATATCGGCAGCGCCGTGAAGACCTTCGAAGTTGTCAACCGCGGCAACGTTCCCTGCCGGCATCAGGGGCCATGCTCGCCCGACGGCGAGTGGAAGGCGGCGACAGCCTCGGTCACGCTCGACGCCGGCCCGGGCAACGAGTTTCGCAACGTGCGCGCTTCGTGCATCGCCGGGCCGTGCCCCTTTACGCGCATCCAGACGCATGCGGCTGCCGAAGGCGGACGCATGATTGTCGCCACGGCCACAGACTGGTCCGATACGGCAACGTTCCTGCTCGAAGCCGAAGTCTTTCGCACCAGCCTCGGCTCGAACGTCCGCGAATCTTATCCGGTGATCTTCGACCGTACGCTCAGCTTCACGCTGCCCACCGATCAGGAGGGAGTCTCCATCCAGGCCGAGATCGACGGCACGCAGATGGTCTTTCCGCTCGGCGGCTCCGTATATCTTTCCTGGGCCAATTGCACGGTGCGCACCAACCCCGGCCGCGAAAAATCGACCGTATATCAGTGCGAGCTGAAGCCCGGATACAAATTCCCCTGATCGCGCCGGCGCCCAGGCTCGCCCTCGGCCTGCGGCGGTGCCGGGAAGCGCTTATCCCACCGCCTGCACGCTTCCCTTCCCGATCAGTTCCTCCACGCGCTCCACCCATCCCCGGTCGGCGGCTACATTCATGCCTTCCGGCTCCAGAATGACCGCGTACTCGTTCTTCTTTTCAAGGTGAAGCATCAGCTTGCCCGGCCCCGGCGCTGATTCGGCGGCGCTCCTGATCGCGGCCAGCGTCTCTTCCGTCGCCCGGTCGAGGTTGATGCGGAGGCGGACGCCGGAGGGGAGCTTCACCTTCACATCGTCCAGAGCCTGCACGCCGCCGATCGCAATCTTGGGCGCGGAATCCTCTTCGCCCATCAGCGTGCCGCGAATCAACACCGGCGCTTCGATCTTCAGACTCGCCTGCAGCCTCTCGTAATCGCGCGCAAAACAGATGACGTCGATTTTGCCTGTCGCATCCTCGATAAAACCCTGCGCGTAGAGCTTGCCATCGCGCTTGCTCTTTCGCGGAGAGCCTGTGCCATGCAGAATGCCCGCCACCTGAATCTCGTCGCCCGGATCGCTCTGCGCGCCCCAGCGCCGCTCCGCCGGCTTGCGCTCCAGCGCCTCGGCAACCGAAATCACGCCGGGAAGGTTGCGGATTTTCTCTGCATATTTGTCGAGCGGATGTCCGGAGACAAAGAAACCCAGCACCTCCTTCTCGTAGGCCAGCCGCTCGCCTTCCTCCCAGTCCGGCACGTGCGGCAACTCGTCGGTGCCCCGGCCCGGCGCCGGCGCTTCGTCGAACAGCCCGAACAGTCCGCTCTGCCCTGCGGCCGAATCCTTCTGCGCCTTCTGCGCGCGCTCCATCGCCTTGTCAACCGCGGCAAACAGCGCGCCGCGCTTGCCCATCGAATCCAGCGCGCCGGCCTTGATCAGCGACTCGATCACGCGCTTGTTCATCGCGCGCAGATCGACCTTCTCGCAGAACTCCCAAAGGCTGCTGAAGCGCCCGCCGGCTTCGGCCCGCGCTTTGATGATCGACTCAATGGCATTGCTGCCCACGTTCTTGACCGCGGCCAGACCAAAGCGGATGGCCTCGCCCTCGCCGGTAATCTGCGGGGTAAACTGCGCTCCGGAGACCTGCACGTCGGGCGGCAGCACGCGTATGCCCATCTCCCTGCACTCGCCGATGTACTTCACGACGCTGTCCGGCTTCGAAGTCTCGGAGGTCAGCAAAGCCGCCATGAATTCGACCGGATAATGCGTCTTCAGATACGCCGTCTGATACGCCAGCAGCGCATAGGCCGCCGAGTGAGACTTGTTGAAGCCGTAGCCGGCAAACTTATCCATCTGGTCGAAGATTTCGGCGGCGATCGCCTTCGGATGACCCAGCGCCTGCGCGCCGCTGATGAACCGGTCCCGCTGCTTGGCCATCTCCTCGGCATTTTTTTTGCCCATCGCGCGGCGCAGCAGGTCGGCTTCGCCCAGCGAATAGTTGGCCAGCACGTTGGCGATCTGCATCACCTGTTCCTGGTACACGATCACGCCGAGCGTTTCCTTGAGAATCCCCTCGAGCTCGGGCAGCATGTATTCCACCTTGCGCCGGCCCCACTTGCGCTCGATGAAATCGTCGATCATACCGCCCTGAATCGGCCCCGGCCGGTAGAGCGCATTCAGAGCGGTCAGGTCTTCCACGGTGTCGGGCTTGTAGCGGCGCAGCACATCGCGCATGCCCCCCGATTCGAACTGAAACACGCCCGAGGTCAGCGCCTGGTGAAAGACCTTCTTATACGTCTCCTCGTCGTTCATCGGGATGGATTCAATGTCCACCTTCTCGCCGCGATGACGTTCGATCAGCTTCAGGCAGTCGTCGATGACCGTCAGCGTCGTCAGGCCCAGAAAATCCATCTTCAGAAGGCCCATCTTCTCGATGGCCTTCATGTCGTAGGCGGTGACGATTTCTTCGTTCTTCGTCTTCACCACCGGAACCAGCTCGGTGAGCGGGCGCGGAGCAATCACCACGCCGGCGGCGTGCACGCCCGAGCCGCGCACCAGCCCTTCCAGCTTCCTGGCCGTGTCCAGCAGCTCGCGGACCGTCGCGTCGTTGTCGTAGGCCTTGCGCAAATCGGGCGATTCTTCGAGCGCCTTGTCCAGCGTCATGCCCAGCGTCGCCGGCACCAGCTTCGCAATCCGGTCCACGTCGCCGTACGGCATATCGAGCGCGCGGCCGCAATCCTTGATCGCCGCCTTGGCCGCCATCGTATTAAAGGTGATGATCTGCGCCACCTGCTCCCGGCCGTACTTGCGCGTTACGTAATCGATCACCTCGCCGCGGCGGTTCATGCAGAAGTCCACGTCGATATCGGGCATGGAAACGCGCTCGGGGTTAAGAAATCGCTCAAACAGCAGCTCATTCTGCAGGGGATCGATGTTGGTGATCTCCATGCAGTAGGCCACCAGCGACCCAGCCGCCGATCCGCGTCCCGGACCCACCGGGATGCCGTGGTCGCGCGCGTATTTGATGAAGTCCCAGACGATCAGGAAGTAGCCCGCGTACTTCATCTGCTTGATGATTCCGATCTCGCGCTCCAGCCGCGCCTCGTACTCGTGCACGCTCTTGCGCAGCAGCCCGCGCGACTCAAGCAGCCGGATAGCCGTCTCCAGGCGCTTTTTGTATCCCTCGCGGCAGACCTGCTCGAAGTAGCTGTCGATCGTGTGCCCCTGCGGAACGGCGAACTCCGGGAACGGATTGTCCACCTTGCTCAGCTTCAGGTTGCAGCGCTCGGCAATCTCCATCGTGCGCGACAGCACCGCGGGCGAATCCGGAAACACCGCCGCCATCTCCTCGGCGCTCTTCACAAAAAACTGGTCCGAATCGAACTTGAAGCGGTTCGTCTCATGGATCTTTGCGCCCGTCTGCACGCAGAGCATCACGTCATGCGCGTGCGAATCCTCGCCGCACAGGTAGTGCGAGTCATTGGTCGCCACCAGCGGAATCCCGAGTTCCTTCTCCAGCCGGAAGAGATCGGCGCGAATCCGCCGCTCCTGCTCGAGTCCCTGGTCCTGAATCTCCAGGTAGAAATTGCCCTTGCCGAAAATATCCTGGTACTGGCCGGCAACCGCCGCGGCCTGCTCGTAGCTGCCCTTCTCGAGCCATTCGCAAAGCTCGCCGCTCAGGCACCCGGAAAACCCGATGAGCCCCTTTGAATTTTCGGCAAGATACTTCTTGCTCACCCGCGGCTTGCGATAGAAGCCATGCAGCGACGCCTCGGAAGTAAGCCGGATCAGATTCCGGTAGCCTTCCTCGTTCTCGGCCAGCACCAGCAAATGGTTATATTCGGAGCCCCGGGCAGCGGCCAGCGGCGCATCCTTGTCGCCGGGCTGCCTCGAAATCCCGGCGCGATGGTCCTCCGCCTTGCAGACGTACAGTTCGCAGCCGAGAATCGGTTTTACGCCTTTTGCCTTCGCCGCTTCGAAAAAATGCACTGCGCCGTAGATGTTGCCATGGTCGGTCATCGCCACCGCCTTCTGGCCGATCCTGGCCACGCGATCGACGAGCTTGTATACGTCGCAGGCGCCGTCCAGCAGCGAATATTCGGTATGCAGGTGCAGGTGAGTAAATTCGGGCATGTCTGTCTCGATTTTAGCCGCCGGAAGAATTCCGGCGCAGCGGCCGGAGTTGCGCGAAAACCATGCGGAATGAGGAAATCCGGGGCCGATTTACCGGCCCCTGCTCTTCCTTGCGCCGTACAGAGAAAGCGCCGCCCGCCGCAACCGCGCTGGGCAATAGCTGAAAAAACAGCGCGAAAAACCAAGGGCCGCTCCCGGAGCAGGAACGGCCCTCGTTTTTTGCCGCAGATGCGGCGTCAGTTCACCGTCAGGGTAAATGTCGTAGTTGCGGTGGTCTTGGATGCGTCGTTGCCGACTCCGGTTACAGTGAACGTGTACTGGCCGGCCGAGGTTCCCGAGACGTTGCCAGAACCGCCTCCACCGCCGCCTCCGCCGCCGCAGGCAGCCAGGCCGCCCAGCACCGTCAGCAGAACAACCATGCCCAGCATCGCGCGCCAGCTGCGCCGCCGCGCCGGAATGCCCAGCAGCACCAGGAAGGCCAGTACTGCGCCGCTCCCGGCTCCCATCCATCCTCTGCCATTGCCCACTTTCGGATATGCCAGCTTTGCAACCCCGGCGGTCGTCGTCACCGTGGCCGTTGCCGTTCCGCTGGGCGCGCCCGCCGTGTAGGTAATCGTTCCGCTCACCGTACAGGTGGGCGGATCATTGGGGTTGGTCACAGTCGAGCTAGTCATCGTACAGCTGCTGAACGATACCGTTCCGCTATAGCCCGAGCTGCTCGTCTGCCCGGAGATGGTTACCGTCACCGTGCCGCCGGGGTTGACCGCTGCAGGGTTGCTCGGCGTGGCCAGCGAATAGGTTGCCGACGAGGAGCTAACCGTCACTGCAACCTGTGCGGTACCGGTTGCAGCAGCATAATGCGAATCG
>DATGLJ010000035.1:0-3421 GCA_035294185.1 Occallatibacter sp.
TTGCTGCCCGCCGCCGCGCTGCGAATCCGGTAGGCCCGCACCTCTAAGCCCAGCGCCTCGGCCAGCGCCGTGTTGAACTGCGTGGCCTTCACCTGAAGCGCCTGCTCCAGGCTTGCCTTATCCGCCACGCTGAAGCCGCTCGCCTTGACGGCCGCGATCAACTGCGTCGTCTTTTTCAGTCCATCGGCTAGCGTCGGCGCAATCGCCTCTGGATGATTGGGCTGGTACTCCACATTGGCCCGGTTCACGTCCGCGGCAATCTCATCGAGCGCCGTCACCAGAAACTGCTTGTGGCCGCTGTGCGCCAGCATGGCCATCCCGGGCAGGGAAGTGTCTATGCCATCGAAGAAGGACGTTTCAAGACCGTTCCGGTACGTCTCCTTTGAAGCCGGAACCCGCGAGCCGTAAAGGTGATAGCTCACATCCGCCGGGCCCGGCAGCGCGATAAATCCGCCGCCAAACTGCGATTTCTGGTGGCTCCAGCCGGTCCGAGCCATCTGGTTGTAAGATTCACCCAGCACCGGGTCCCACTTGCCCTCGTGGATCACCACATCGGCCTTGGGCACATGCGTTGACCACGTTTGCGTGACGTAGTTATAAAACCGCACCGGAGCCCAATGGTGCGTCGCGTAGTCATACATGCCCTTGCTGCTGATGTCATAGCTGGGCACGCGGGCATACACCTTCAGCGGAGACCACGGCTCAAGCCCCGCCTTGATCTGATCGGGATAAACCTTCGGGTCGCCCGCCGCGCGAAAGACCTCCTGCGCCATCTCGCCCGCCATCTGGTGATGCCCGTGCCCATCCGTAATGCCGCCCACAAAGACCGACGAAACCACCAGCGGGCGATATTTGCGCACCGCCCACACGGCATCGCGCAGCACGTTGTTGGTACCCCATTTGCGGTCAGCCTCGGCCAGCGTCTTGGAGAAGCCGTAATCGACAAACCGGCTGAAGTACTGCTGCGCCCCGTAGTAGCGGTCGGCGGCCAGCAGCTCATTGGTGCGAATCAGACCCAGGCCGTCCTCCGTCTCGTTGGACATGGCATTCTGCCCGCCCTCGCCGCGCGTGATGGTGAAGAGCGCCACCCGGTCGCCATGCCCGCGCGAGAGATCGGTCAGCAGGCCGCCGTCTTCGTCGTCCGGATGCGCGACGATCATCATCATGCTGCCCCATGTCTGCAGCTTGCGCAGCGTCTGCGCCAGGCCATCGGCTCCGCGATCCTGCGGCAAGGGGCGCGCGCTCACCGAAGCGGTGATCTTCGTCTGCGTGGGCGTCACCTGCGCACCCAGCGTGCCGGTACAGAGAGCGCCTGCCAGCGAAAGGGCAACGGCGCGCGAATACACACGAGAGCGGGCGAGAAGGAAATGGCGCATGAGTGTCATCGTGGAAAAAGCCAGTGTACAGCGCTTTTCAGATAGATGACCGACGGCGCCCAAACGCTTCGTTTCCGCCGCTGGCGCATCGGATAATCACTCTCTGTAAGATCATCTTCAACGCATGAGCCCTGAACTACGCGAAATGCCGTCCGGCAACTCGATCCCTTCGCCCGACACCCTGGAGCGCCGCGTCGGCCTGCCCAGCGCCCTCGCCTTCAACATGATGAACATGATCGGCGTCGGCCCCTTCATCACGCTGCCGCTGGTCGTCGCCGCTATGGGCGGCTCGCAGGCCATGCTAGGCTGGGTGCTCGGCGCCATCCTCGCCCTCGCCGATGGATTCGTCTGGGCCGAGCTGGGCGCGGCCATGCCCCAGGCCGGTGGCTCCTATGCCTTCCTGCGCGAGATCTACGGCCGCGACGGCGCCGGGCGTCTCGTCTCGTTCCTCTACATCTGGCAGCTTGGCTTCAGTGCGCCGCTCTCCATCGCCTCGGGCTGCATTGGCTTTGCTGAATATGCGGTGTATCTGTATCCGCCACTGGCACATAATGTCCCGCATGCCTTTGGGCTCCACTACACCAGCCTGCTCGCGGCAGCCACCTGCATCGGCATCGTCGCCATGCTCTTTCGCAATGTGGACCAGGTGAAGCGCCTCGGCCTCATTCTGTGGGCCGGCGTCATGCTGACGATTGGCGCGGTCATCCTCGCCGGCTTCACGCATTTTCATCCGGCGCTGCTCACGCCGCCCGCCGGAGCCTGGCATCTCACCCCGGCCTTCTGGACCGGCCTCGGCGCAGCCACGCTCATCTCCACCTACGACTATTGGGGCTATTACAACGTCTGCTTCCTCGGCAGCGAAATTCGCCAGCCCGGGAAGACCATCCCCCGCGCCGTCCTGCTCTCGGTCGTGGTCGTCGCCGTGCTTTACCTCGCCATGAACATCAGCGTGCTCGGCGTCATCCCCGCGCACGCGCTCACGACCACCGCCGCCGCTCAGGTCATCCGCATTGCCTTCGGGCCCGTCGCCGGTGCGGTCATGGCGCTCTTCATCATGTGGACGGCGCTATCGTCTGTCTTCGCGCTGCTGCTCGGCTACTCGCGCGCGCCCTATGCCGCCGCGCTCGATGGCAACTACTTCCGCGCCTTCGCGCACGTACACCCGAAACACAAATTTCCTGACGTCTCGCTGCTCGCCCTCGGCGCGGTTGCCACGCTCTGTTGCCTGCTGCCGCTGGCCGTGGCCATCGCCGCCCTGGTGGTCATTCGCATTGTCCTGCAGTACGTGCTGCAGCAGGTGGGCGTGATGATTCTGCGCGTGCGCCGGCCTGAGATGCCGCGCCCCTTTCGCATGTGGCTCTATCCGCTGCCGCCGCTGGTGGCGCTCGCCGGCTTTTTCTTTATTCTGATTTCCCGCCCGCACGCGGAGCGGCAGTTTATGTCCGCGCTTGCCGTTGGCCTCACCGGGGCCGCGCTCTATCTTCTGCGCGCCCGCGCCCGCCGCGAATGGCCCTTCGTTGGCTAGATTTATGGGCAAGAGGAAAAATCGTCAATATTACAGACGATTTGTCATCTCGACCGGAGCTCAGCGAAGTGGAGAGACCTGCAGTTGTCTTTTCTGGCAACCAATCTGTGGGTTTCTCTACGAAAAAACAACGCTGCGTTGAGTCGATATGTCGATATGGTGCTAGCCACGGAACCATCCGCTCTCACGCAAAGCGAACCTTCACGCCACCAAACGTATTGAAGTGAATCTGCGCCACCGACCCGGCCTCTGCCAGCGTTTTGCCCGACCAGCTTCCCGTCGTGATCACCTGCCCCGCGTGCAGGCCGCCGGTGCGCGCCGCGCCTTCGTTCGCCAGATAAACCACGAGCCGCAGCAGGTCCGTCCCGGCCGAGTTGGACGCGGTGCCCCTGAAGCGCACCTCGCCATCGACCGTGACCTGCACGCTCTCCCGCGTCAGATCAACAGCCTGCCAGCTGGGCAGCGCCGGCCCCAGCACATAGCCGCCATTGATCTGCAAATCGCCCATCATGGTCAGGCG
>DATGLJ010000036.1:0-3335 GCA_035294185.1 Occallatibacter sp.
ACCGCACCAGCTCGAGCAGCGCCAGGAACATGGCGATCAGCGCGCGTTCCGAGCGGGTGTGGCTCAGCAGCCGCCGCAGCGCCACCGGCCTGTCCTCCATTGTCAGCCGCCGCGTGAGAAACTGGATCATTTGGCCAACCGTAACGGAGTCTTCCTGCACGTCCAGGATGGGCCGGTTGCGGGCCCGGTCCAGAATTTCGCGGAAGATGCGGACCAGATCGGTGGTGTCGGCTGCAATCTCGGCTTCGGCATCTGCGTCGTCCCGGAACTCGCGCATACCCGGGTTGGTCCAGGTAGCCGACTCCAGCATCTGCTTCTGCTGCAGCATCTGCGCGGCGTTTTTGAAGCGCTCGTGCTCGAGCAGCCGCTCCACCAGCTCGCGCCGCGGATCCTCCTGCACATCGTCCGGCCCGGAGGGCGCACGCGGCAGCAGCATCTTGCTCTTGATGTGAATGAGCAGCGAAGCTGTGTAAATAAACTCGCCGGCTACATCCATATCGCTCGCCTTGAGCTGATCCACGTAGGCCAGAAACTGCGCCGTGATCCTGGCGATGGGAATGTCGTAGATGTCGATGTCCTGCTTGCGGATGAGGTCGAGCAGCAGATCGAGCGGCCCCTCGTAAACCTGGCTGACGATCACGGAAAACGGCGAGGTATCCGGGCCATCCTCGCGCTTAACCGCCTGCGGAGAAGCCGCCGGCTTCGACTGCAACTGCCGCGCATCTGCCTGAGCGCCGGATCCTTCGACGGCAGCGGCGCGAGATTCGCCGGTGTCGTCAGCGTGCGCAGCAGAGGCTGCGGCGGCAGGGGAGCGAAGCGGATCGGGCGTCGCTTCGGGGTTCGATTTGGAAGATTCTTCGGGCAATTTTTCAGGCGATTCCTGGTTCAGGGTTCTGATTCAAGATACCGGCTCAAGGTGCTGGTTCCAGGATGTTTCTTCTTCAGCATCCCGGGCGGCTTCCGCTCACCGGCTCCTTCTCTGTGGTCAGCGTCATCCGCATCGCGTCGCGCACCTCGCGCATGGTCTGTTCGGCGCGAATCCGGGCGCGGCGCGAACCGTCCTCAAGAATTTCTATCACCTGCGGCTCGGTGAACTGTGCGCGCCGGTCCTGGACCGGCTGCAGCACCTTCATCAGCCCATCGGCCGCCCACCCCTTGCACTCGATGCAGCCGATCCCCGCCGACCGGCAGCCTTCGTAGACTTTGCCCATTGTCTCCGGCGTCGAAAACACCTTATGCAGATCGCCCACCGGGCACTTATCCGGGTCGCCGGAATCGGTGCGCCGCACCCGCGCCGGGTCGGTCACCATCGTCCTGAGCTTCTGCCGCACCACCGGCTCCGGATCGCTCAGCAGGATGGTGTTGCCGTAGCTCTTCGACATCTTGCGGCCGTCGGTGCCGGGCAGCCTGGGCGAAGGCGTCAGCAGCACCTTGGGCTCCGGCAACACCTCGCAGCGCTCTTCGCCAGGCAGCCTGTAGAACGCATTGAACCGCCGCGCCATCTCCCGCGTCAGCTCCACATGCGCCTGCTGATCCTGGCCCACCGGCACGAAGTCCGGCTGGTAGAGCAGGATATCCGCCGCCATCAGCACCGGATAGCCGAGAAACCCGTAGGTCGTCAGGTCCCTGTTCGAAAGGTTCTCCTGCATCTCCTTGTAGCTGGGGACGCGCTCCAGCCACCCAAGCGGTGTGCTCATGCCCAGCAGCAGCGCCAGCTCGGCATGCTGCAGCACCCGGCTCTGCAAAAACAGCACGCTGCGCTCCGGATCGAGCCCTGCAGCGAGGTAGTCGAGCATCACCTCAAGCGAGTTGGGCGCAATCTGGCTCGGATCGGCATAATCGGTGGTCAGTGCGTGCCAGTCGGCAATAAAGAAATAGCATTCGTAGGCGCCCTGGTTCTGCAGCTTCACCCAGTTGGCGAGCGCGCCCATGTAGTTACCCAGGTGGAGTTTGCCCGTGGGCCGCATGCCGCTCAACACGCGCGGGCGTGAGGTTGAAATCGCTGGTTTTGCCATGATGTCCGTCAAGAAAAGATACCGAGCCCGAAAATAGATGAGTCCTGCATGAATGCCGGCGCAGAAATCGTCGAACAGGCTCATTCCATTGTATCGGCAGCGGCCCGGGCAAAATCCGCGAATGCCGCAGGAACGAAATCCGTAGAATAGAAAAAGATGGCGTTTCAGGAACAATACGACGTCGCCGTGGTCGGCGCGGGGCACGCCGGGTGTGAAGCCGCGATGGCTGCGGCCCGCATGGGGATGAAGACTGCGCTGATCACGATGAACATGGATCTGATCGCGCAGATGAGCTGCAACCCGGCCGTGGGCGGCGTGGCCAAGGGCCACCTGGTGCGCGAAGTGGACGCGCTGGGCGGCATTATGGGCGAAGTAGCCGACGCGGTCGGCATCCAGTTCCGGCTGCTGAATGCCTCGCGCGGACCGGCGGTCTGGAGCCCGCGGGCGCAGTGCGACAAACAGCTTTATCGCGTGAAGATGCGCGAAGTGCTGGAGGGCCAGCCGGGTCTGCATATTCGCCAGGCTGAGGTTGTCGATCTGGTGATCGACGACGGGGAGCAGGAAGGCAGCGGCGAATTGCGGGAGGCCTTCGCCTCGCGGCAGCCGCGGCTGCGGCGCGTGCTGGGGCTGAAGCTGCGCGACGGACGGCGGCTGATGGCCGGAGCCACGATCATTACAACCGGCACGTTTCTGAACGGGCTGATCCACTGCGGCGAAGAGCGCTACCCCGCCGGCCGCAGCGGCGAGCCGGCGAGCGTGCTGCTGGGCGAGGCGCTGCGGGCTCTTGGACTGCGGACCTGCAGGCTGAAGACGGGTACGCCGCCGCGGCTCGACGGGCGGACCATCGACTGGAGCGCATTTGAAGAGCAGCCGGGCGACGCGGATCCGACGCCGTTCAGCTTCCGGACGAAGAGAATCGTGCAGCCGCAGGTAAGCTGCCACATCGCTTACACCACGCCGGAGACGCTGCGGCTGATTCGCGAGAATGTGCACCGCTCTGCCATGTACTCAGGGCGCATCGAGGGCATTGGACCGCGCTACTGCCCTTCGATCGAGGACAAGATCGTGAAGTTCCCGGACAAGACGCAGCACCAGTTTTTTCTGGAGCCCGAGGGACTGAACACGCACGAAGTATACGTAAACGGCATGTCGACATCGCTGCCGATGGAAGTTCAATGGCAGATGGTGCACTCGATTCCGGGCCTCGAGAATGCCGAGATGCTGCGGCCCGGCTACGCCATTGAATACGACAGCGTGGACGCAACAGAGCTGGACCGGTCGCTCCGGGTGAAGGCCTTCACGGGCCTTTATCTTGCGGGG
>DATGLJ010000037.1:0-4665 GCA_035294185.1 Occallatibacter sp.
GCGCAGGCCGGCGCACTGCTGGCGCGCGTGCTCTACGTCAAACGCAATGGCCGGAAGACATTCGTAGTGACCGACGCGGGGATGAACGACCTGATCCGCCCGGCGCTCTACGAGGCCTATCATGAGATTGTTCCGGTGCAGCCGCGTTCGGGGAGGCAGCGGATCGTCGATGTCGTCGGCCCGGTCTGCGAGTCGGGCGATTTCTTCGCCCGGGACCGCAAACTGCCGCCACTCGAAGCCGGAGACCTTGTGGCGCTGCTCGACGCCGGAGCCTACGGGATGGCTCAGAGCTCGAACTACAATACGCGGCCGAGGCCGGCCGAAGTGCTGGTGGAAGGCGCGCGGGCGCGGCTCATCCGGCGGCGCGAGACGCTCGCCGACCTGCTGGGACCGGAGCGCTTCTGATCGCTCGCATCGTAATCTGAGCGCTGCAGGAGGGATCGTTTGCCGCCCGGCCTGTTATCGTGTTTCGCGGGAGTGCTTTGATGCGGCGGCGTTTGCGTGCTCTTACCGGCCTTTGGCTTGTCCTGATTGTCCCGGGAATCTCCTCGTGGTCCCAAACCGACCCGCTGCTGGTGAAAACCGCGCAGGGCCGGGTGCATGGCAAAACCATTCATAACGGCAAGGTGCGGGCGTTTCTCGGCCTGCCCTACGCGGCTCCTCCTGTGGGCGATCTGCGCTGGCGGCCGCCGGTTCCGCCCCTTCGCTGGCGAGGCACGCGCGAGGCGGCGCGTTACGGCGCGCGCTGCATGCAGGAACCGCGCGAATTTCCCGACATGGTGTTTCAGGACGCCGGGCCAAGCGAAGACTGCCTGTATCTGAACGTCTTTACGCCTGCCGATGCAGGCGAAGGCGCGCGTCTGCCGGTGATGTTCTGGATCCACGGCGGCGGTTTTCGCGGCGGCTCGGCCTCAGAACCGCGGCATAACGGCGACTACTTGCCGATGCGCGGCGTGGTGCTGGTCACGATCAATTACCGGCTCGGCGTCTTCGGCTTTCTGGCTACACCCGACCTTGCCCGAGAGCAAGGCGGATCGACCGGAAATTACGGACTGCTCGATATGGTGGCCGCGCTCGAATGGGTGAAGGCCAATATTGCCGCGTTCGGCGGCGATCCGAAGAATGTGACGATCTTCGGCGAGAGCGCGGGATCGGAGGCTGTGAGCGCGCTGATGGCCGCTGCGCCGGCGCGCGGACTTTTTCAAAAAGCGATCGGCGAAAGCGGCGGCGCGCTCGATATCGGCGGGCCGGCGCGGCCCAGCTTTCAACAAACTCTTCAGCAGGACCAGGCCTGGGTGAACTCTCTGGGACTCAGTCTCGACCACTTGCGCGACCTGCCGGCCGAGGAGGTGCTGGCCGCTTCAAAGCGCAGCGACGCGCCCCCGTTCCGGCCGGTGGTCGACGGGCGGCTGCTCACCGAGCCCGTGGCTGTGACCTACGCGGCCGGACGCCAGGCGCACGTGCCGCTGCTCGCGGGCTGGAACCGCGACGAACAGCATGGACTGGGCGCTGGAATGACCGCGGAGAAATGGCGCGAATTCGCCAGGCGTAATTTTGGCTCGCAGGCGGACGAGTTTCTGAAATTTTTTCCGGCCGGCACCGACGACCAGGCCGTGCGCTCGGCGATCGACTACAACAGCGACGATTTTATCGCCTTCGGCACCTGGCGCTGGGTCAATGCGCAGGTAAAGTCGGGCCAGAGCCCGGTCTACCGCTACCATTTCGAGCTGCCCGCCCCGCCCAGCACCTGGCACCCGGGCTCATACGCCTTCCACTCCGACGATATCGAGTACGTGTTCGGCACACTGGATACGCGGCCCGGCGCGGCGTGGCGGCCGGAAGACCGCAAGCTGAGTAGCGAGATCCAGTGGTACTGGACCAACTTTGCCCGCACAGGAAATCCGAATGGCGCAGGATTACCCAATTGGCCGCGGTTCGATACGACCGGCGAAGTGCTGCACCTGGGCAACCCGATCCACGCCGATCCCGACACGACGCGCGCGCGGTATGAGTTCCTGGCGCAATGGCTGCCGCGAAACCGGCCGCGGTGACCGCGTGGCGGGCTGCGCATGACGAGGAACCTGTCAAAAAAAGGCTGTCCTGCGCGCTCCACACGGAGCGCTTCGCATACGGTTTGACGGATTCCGTCCTGAATCGCTTGCAATCTGCCGTCCCGGCAGTTGAATCGGAAATTTCGGAGCGATATGAACCTCGGCTTGACGGGCTGCGGCGCCTCCAAATGGCCGGGTGCAAATAACAGTGCAGACAGGGTTTCGCCAGCGCCGTCCTGGTCTGCTCATGGTTCAAAAAATCTTCAAACCGGTACTTTTCGGGTGGGCCGTGGTCTCTTACTCTACGAGCGATCGGGCGCATCTTGAGCAATCGGCCCAGGCCGGTCTGCGTTCCCGGATCGAGGGTCCATTTCGAATGCGAAATCGGGTTTTATGCAGGCGCCAACCAAGAACCGAGCGCCAACTGAAAACATGGACTGATTGCGAAAGAACAGCAAAAAACGGTGCTCGTCCATTTGTTGGGGAGCCAGCCGGCGCGCAGACGGGCAGGCAGGGTAGGAAAAACGCATGCTTCTCTGGCAGAGCGCTGATTTTCCGCGCGCTGCTGATCATGCCGGCTTTTGCGCTTGTTCCCGGAGCTGCTCTGCAGGCTGAGGTGCAGTTGCCGCCGGATGCGGCGGCCTGCGTACGATGGGCCGCCGGGGATGTCGATGCGGCGCTGGCAGCGGCTCATCTTCATCCCTCCGATGCAATGGTTCGCGTAAGGATTCGCGACGGCGGAACCGGCCTGCCCGGCTCGATCTCGATCGACGAACAGGCGTTTTCGCTGGCGGTTCATAACGGCGCCGTAGAGATCGACGCGGGCGGCGCTGTGGGCGCAATGTACGGGCTGCAGGAGCTGGCCGAGCAGATACGCAATCGAGCCGGAAAGGCGGTTATGTGGCGGGCGCTGACAGCGAGACTGACATCGACCGCGCAGCGGCCGTGGCTTGAGATTCGCGCCGACAACATGTTTATCCATACACAGGGAACATCGGAGCCGCCTCCGCCGGATGGCTACCCGCTTCTGGTGAACGATCTGCCAATGTGGCGCGCCTACATCGACATGCTGGCCCGCGACCGGTTCAATCTGCTCGACCTGCACGGCGCCTACGATCTGGAGTCGACGAGTTTTCCAAACCTCTATCCCATGCTCGTGCATGTGCCGGAGTATCCCGCGGTAGGAAACCAATTGGCGCAGAGACGCAATCTTGAGAGCCTGCGCGCAATTGTCGACTATGCGAGATCGCGCGGCGTTCGCGTGGCGCTGATGAACTACAGCGCCAACAACGGCTATGGCGGACCCTACAAGAGCCAGGTCTCGGTTACCGGCGTGGCTCCGGAAAAGCTCGCCGATTACACGGCCAAAGCGGTTGCGCTGCTGATCCGCCAATTGCCCGGTCTTTACATGCTCGGCTTCCGCGTGGGTGAATCCTCCCAGCCTGCAAGCTTTTACCGCGACGCATATCTGAGGGGAATCGAGGACGCCGGACGGCGGAACCTGCATATCTACACGAGAAGCTGGCAGACGACAAAAGCGCAATTGACGCCGATTGCCGAGGCCGCACGCGGCGATCTGGCAATCGAAATCAAGTTTAACGGTGAGCAGCTCGGACTGCCGTATCAAGCCCTGCAAGGGCCGGCGTATGGCAGCTACAGCTATCAGGATTACCTCGATGTTCCCGCGGATTACCGCATTCTCTGGCAGATTCGCGCCAACGGCACGCATCGATACTGGGCATGGGAAAACACGGCATTCATCCGCCGTGCGGTGCGTTCGTGCCGGCTGGGAAACGCGCTGGGCTTCACGCTGGAGCCTCACGTGGCTTATTTCAGCGTTTATCCGGATCAATATTATCGCGCTGCGCAGGATGTGGCCGTTTACAAATACATCTGGCAGAAGCACTGGATGTGGTACTACGCCTGGGGAAGGCTTGGCTATAACCCCGATCTGGCGGAAAGCAATTTGATCGACGAGTTCACGGGCCGTTTCGGCGCGCCTGGAAAGACCATCTACGCCGCGATGCAGCAAAGCGGCACAATTGTGCCGCTGGTTTATGCGTATCGATTCGTCGGACCTGACCAGCGCGATTTTTCGCCGGAGACCGAGACCGGCGAATTCGACGCAAAAAAGAAGCGAGCGCGCCAGGATCTGTTGCAATTTGCCGAAAACACGCCGGAAGATGGGCGCAATTTTGTGGGGATCGAGCAGTACGTTTCCGAAAGGATTGCAGGAACGCCGGATGGCCGCACCGGCCCCTTTGCCGTGGCCCGGCAGTTGACAGCGGCGGCTGCCGAGACGCGCCTGCTGGCAGGCTCGGTCCCCGCATTGCAGGGCCAGGCCGCCAGCCAATGGCGTCTGCTGCGCGCCGATCTTCTCTCAGCATCGTATCTGGGCGATTATTATGCGGCGCGAATACGCGGCATGGCGTATCTGGAGTTTGCACTGCATACCGGCAACGCGGCCGATTACAACACTGCGCTTGCAAGCCTGGCGCGCTCACGGAAGGCCTGGACACAGCTCAGCGGAGCCGCAGATTCGATCTACCGGCCGTTGGCCAACCCGCTGCGCGGCCAGAAGGATTTTCAATGGAGCAGCCAGATTGCGCCGCTT
>DATGLJ010000038.1:0-16378 GCA_035294185.1 Occallatibacter sp.
CGTCATCGGCTACGATCCGACCGAAGACAAGCGCCGCTACTTCGTGACGCCCTCGGGGCTGACCATCGTTACGCGCGATGCCTCGCTCTTCGAAAACCCTGTCGACCCGGAGTTCATGCAGCGGTACTGAGCGGCGCCGTCCGCTAGGCGGGTTGCCTGGAGCGGAAGCAGGCTCGAAGAGCTGCGAGGCGCTCGCGCGTCTCGGGATCGCCGTTTTCGAGATTGTATTGAACCACGATCCATGTGCAGGCCACGAGGAAAGCAAGAATTGCGGCAAGCGCGACGAGCAGCGCGCGATGCGGTGAAGACTTCTTATCCGGAGGCAGGGCGATATCGGAAATCTGGATGGTCCCCTGGCGCGCTTCGTCCAGTTTTGCAGCCTCGAATTGCTTGGTCAGCAGTTCCGCGATTGTCTCGTCGTAGCGAAGATCGCGCATGGCATCGATGTACGCCATGCCCGCTTCGGGAACGTTGGTCTTCGGCAGCCCAATGTCTCCGTATTTGCTGGCGTCCGGGCCGGCAACTTTGGCCAGTTGAGCGCGGAGCGCATCGAGCTGCTGCTCGATCATTGCATACTGCGGATTATCTTCCGTCTCGAAGGACCGTATCGACTGCAGTTGTACTTCCTTGGCCGTAATCTGCGCGCGAAGGATCGCAGCCTGTTCGATGAGAGCCTTGGCCTGGCTATCCAGCTGCAAAACGCCAGTATTCTGCTGCATCTTCTTCATTGCCTGCTCGGCCTTGGCCAGGTCTTCATTGGCGCTGAGCAGCTGCTGCTGGAAGAAGGCTCTGCGCTGGGATGCTTCGGTCAGGGTCAGGCTGTCGGAGTGTTTGCGAAACTCATCGACGTAGGCGTTGGCCAGCTCGGCGGCAAATCGCGGATCCTTGTCGGTGACAGAGACGCGTATCAGGTTATCTTTAATGCCAAGAATCACCGTCGTGCGGTCCTCGAATGCCTTGCGCGCATCCACCATGTTTTTCCTGTGGTAGCGGGCCATCAGGCCAAAGCGCTGAATCAACGCGTCTTCGACGGTCCTGCTGCGGAACAGCGCAACATACATCTCCGCCGGATTCTTGATGCCCAGGCTCGAACCGGCCAGTGATGCCAGAAGTCCCGTGCCGGCCATCTGCCCCATCAGCGCGGAGCTCATGGAGCTATTCTGGGAAGGAGGCAGGATAACGGAGGTTGCCGTGTACTTATTCGGAATCAGAAACACGATGATCGCAGTCAGCGCCGTAACTGCCGCCGTGAACCAGCCAATGAACCGCCGGCGCCGCGCAAGGATGATCAGGACGTCCAGCAGGTGCATTTCCTGAGCGGGCCCCGGGACGCTAACCGCCTCCGTTTGCAGCGCCGTCTCGGTCATCGTGTCCAGCTTCATTGCCAGGCTTCTCCAGACCCCATTGTACCGATTAGGAAAGCGAGTCTGCCCGGAAATGCGCTGCTTTGAGCCTTGTGTTTCCAGGTCAGACCCGGAGGGTTCCGCGGCCCGGGATAAGAGCTGCCCCAGCTAGAGCACGTTGACTACGGCTGCCCCCACTGCGAGCTGCGAGAAGACCTGCGACCATTCGAGGAATCCGCGCACCGCCGTTGGACGGAGCGTCTTTTCAGGCACCACGATCGTATCGCCCGGATTAAGCTTCAGGTCGTTGAATGACTGCTTCCAGAACCCGGAGCCTTCGGTGCGCTTGCGGCTGACGACCGAGCCGTCGGCGCGGATCAGGAAGGCGTGCCGCCAATCGGCATTGCGGTTGGGACCGCCGGCAAGCTGCACGTAGTAGTTTAACGTCCTCCCGCGTTGATAGACATACGAATTCTGATCGTATACGGAGCCGACGACATTGATATTGGCGGGCGCGAAGGGAACGACGAACTTGTCCCCGTTTTCAAGGCTGATCTCGGGAATGTCGTCGATGCTCGAGCTGGTGGGGCTGAACTGCAGCACGATGCGGCCAGTAGCTCTGATTGCGCTGAGGCGGGCTATCATCTGCTGCGTCATCATCTGCGAGGCCGCCACATCCGAACTTGCCGATCCGGTCGATTGCATCGCCAGCGCCTGCGTTCCGCGCGCGGCTTCCAGGCCCAGGCTGCGGATGTAATCGTCGAGCCGCTGCTGCTGCAGGATGCGCGTCGATTCGCGCGTGAACTCAGACCCGTAGAGGTAAGCCCGGGGAGTAAGACCGCCGGCGCGACGCACGACATCGCGCAGCGTCTCTCCCGGAGAAACGCTGTAGAAGCCAGGGTGAGCGAATTCGCCTTCCAGCTCGACATACTTCACCTGCTGGTCGAGCGGCGCACGGATATCGGACTGAGAGAATATGGTGACAGTGTCGCCCGGCTCCAGCTCCAGATTCTGCGCCGGGTCGTGATTGAGAACCAGCTTTCCCAGGTCGAACGGGATCAGGGAGGGTTTGAGGGTCTGCGGATCGATGCGTTCAACGACGGCATAATCCCAGTCAATCTGTTGTCCCGGCGACTCCAGCTTGTTTCGCTGCATCAGGGGCGTGCGCGCTACTCCCGAGGCGATCGTCGCATTTGCGCCCTGCTCGTTCGGGTTTTTTTCCGAGGATTGAGATGCAAGCAGCGCAGATTCGCTGGTGTCCTCGGCCTGCCGCTTCAGCTCCGCCGGCGCAAGAGCGTTTGTCACCGTCGCCTGCAGCGCAGAGGTAGTCAATTGGCCGGAAACGGGCCTGGCTGGCTGGGCAGTCTCGCCTAAAGTGGAGATTTCCGGCTCGAATTCCGGGGTAGGCAAGCCCAAATGGCTGCGCTTCCACCAGTAGTCTCGGCTCACAAGGGAATCCTGGTCCGGAATCAGGTCGCTCAGGCGCATCCCCGGATGCCAACTGAAGCGGCCTGGATTGGCCACGTTGCCACGCAGGGTTACGGTCTTGTCGTAGGCTGGCAGGATCGGTTCGATGCGGAGAATATCGCCGTCGGCCAGAGCGGTCGCAAGACCTTCCGTGTCGAAAGCAACGTTGATGACATCGCGCGCGCGGTGCTGTTCGATGCGTTCCAGCGTAATGCGGGAATCCGAAGCGACAGCCGTGGTCTTTCCCGCCATCTCGATCAGATCGCCGACTGTCTCCCCGCCGCGCAGTTCGTAGATTGCAGGCGTCCGTACGCTTCCTGTAATGGCCACCTCGGGTCCCGCCGGCGGAATGTAGATCACATCTTCGGCAAGCAGCCGGACATCTCCGGATTTATCGCCGTGGATGAGCAAAGCATAGAGATCGAAATCCGTAACCGTTTTTCCCTGCCGCCTGAGCAGGATGTGGCGGAGCGATCCCTGCGGAGCCGGCCCGCCGCTGGCGAACAATGCGTCCACAAGCGAGCTGAGAGAGCTGATCGTGTAGGCTCCCGGCTGCCGCGCCTGACCGGACACATAAACCTGGATGGATCGAATCTGTCCGATATCGACGGAAAGATCGAAATTGCGATATAACTTCGAGACTGCCGACCGCAGGCGCTGGTCGAGCGCAGAGAACGGCAGCCCCGCGACCTGAATGGTTCCAATCTGGGGCAGATAGATGTTGCCCGAGCGGTCGACCCGTAAATTTCCGCTGAAGTTGACCTGGCCCCAGATGCGCACGCGCAGTTCGTCTTCCGGCCCGATCACGTATTCCGGCGGAACCGGCGTCTGATCGCTGGGCGCAAAGGTCGAAGGGACCCGATGGAAAAGATCCTCGCCGTAGAGAGGAAGAAACTGCCCGGTTGTTTCGGCGACGAATTTCTGAAATTCGGTGGGAAGGTCAGGCGGAAGCGATTGCAGCCGCCATTGCTCGGCCGCCCGCAGCCTCTCTTCTTCATAGGAGCTGGAAAACGGGTTTGCGGCGCCCTGCGAAGCGGAACCCAGAGACGCGGGAATCGGGAGGCCGCCGGTTCCGCCATATGTCGCGCCGCCGCCCTGTTGCTGCGTTTGCGTGCAGTCTTCGCCCGGGGCCAGGAGCGGATTTGAGCATTCGGACAACGGGTTCTGCTGTGTCTGCGTTGCGGCGGCTCCTGCGGGAATCTGCGCCGCACCGGTTTCCGCGGGAATTTGAGAGCGGAGCACCGGAGATGCAGCGAAAAGCGCCAGCGCAGAGAGCAACACGGAACGATTGACCATGGCTGGTATTTTCGAGGATTGAAGCTCCGCCCGGCAAGTGAGCTGCCGGAAGCGCCGGCACTTTCTGGTAGCGGGTCAGCTTGAAGGGTACGGGCTTTGAGCCCGTGCATCAGCCAGGCAGAATGCTTCCGGACTTCGGCTCCGGCGGGAATGCGATTTCAAACTGACCCTCTGCCCCTTTTCTCCACAGCTTGCCCCACCCGCGCGGCGCCTCGTATCATCCGGGCAAGAGCTTCCGCATGAGCGAAACCGGAATCAGCCCTAATCTGCGCGTAAAAGGCCGCCTCATGTCGGCCTCGGAGATCGAACGCACGCTTGTGCGTCTGGCCCACGAGATCGTGGAAAAAAGCAACGGCGGCGAGGACCTGGTTCTCGTCGGCATCAAGCGGCGCGGCATCCCGCTCGCCGAGCGGCTGGGCAGGCTGATCGCCACGATCGAGAAACGCCCCATCGCCACCGGCTCGCTCGATATTCAGTTTTATCGTGACGATCTGTCCACGTCCGGCGTCCGGCCGCTGGTTACGCCCGGTTCCATCGGCTGCGAGGTGGAAGGCCGCGACGTGATTCTCTGCGACGACGTTCTCTACACAGGCCGCACCATCCGCGCCGCGCTCGATGCGCTCTTCGACCACGGCCGCCCCCGCCGCGTGCGGCTGTGCGTGCTCATCGACCGCGGCCACCGCGAACTGCCTATCGAGGCCACCTATGTCGGCAAGCACGTGCCCACCAGCAGCCGCGAGATCATCGAAGTGAAGTTCCACGAAGTGGATCGCGACGATCAGGTGCTGCTGGTGGAAAAAACGAATTAAACGCGGAGCGGCGATTTGCCGCCGGCCGCCGATCACCGTTCACTGTCTCTGCCATGACCGCTGCCGCAAGCACCGCACGCCGCACCTTCGCCACGCCGCCCGCGCCGAAATCTCCTTTTCCATATCATCCCGGCTCGCTGCTCTCGGTTCTCGACCTTTCGGTCGAGGAAGTCGGCCGGCTGCTCGCCCGCGCCGCCGAGCTCGAGCAGATGGACCCGCTGGTCCGCGACCGCATCCTGCTCAAGCGCCGGCTGGCCCTGCTCTTCTACGAGTCCTCGACAAGAACGAGAACCAGCTTCGAATTGGCCGCCAAGGCTCTCGGCGCCGACACCACGCTGGTCTCCAGCCTCAGCTCCAGCATCGAAAAAGGCGAGTCGCTGAAAGACACCGGCCTCACGCTGCGCGCCCTCGGCGCCGAAGCCATCATTCTGCGCCACAGTTCTTCCGGGTCCGCATGGCTGCTTGAAGCCAGCACCCGCCTGCCGGTCATCAACGCCGGCGACGGCATGCACGAGCATCCGACGCAGGCCCTGCTCGACCTGCGCACCATCCTCCATCACTTCGACCCCAAAACCAGGACCTGTCATCCCGCCCCTGAACGTCGCAAAGGGAAGGGATCTGCGGTGACGCGCGCAATCGGCCCGGACACCCTCGCCGGCTTTACCGTCGCCATCGTCGGCGACATCCTGCACAGCCGTGTCGCCCGCTCCAACATGCTGCTGCTGCCGCGCCTGGGCGCGCGCGTGTTGCTCTGTGGGCCGAAGGAATTGTTGCCGGAGCAGGCCGCAGACTCCGGCCATGGCATCCGGATCGAACGCGACTTCGATGCCGCTCTGGCGCAGTCCCAGGCCGTCATGATGCTGCGCATTCAGGCTGAGCGCCTCGCCGGCCTCGAACTCGATCTCAACGAGTACAAGGCGCAGTACCAGCTCACCGGCCAGCGCCTGGCCGCGCTCGCGCCCGCCGCGCTCGTTATGCACCCGGGCCCCATCATCCGCGGCATGGAGATCACCGCCGGCGTTGCCGACGGCCCCCAGTCCGCCATCCTCGAACAGGTCACGCACGGCCTCGCCATCCGCATGGCGGTAATCGAACGCGCCCTTACGGCGGCGCCGAATGGAGGCCGCGCATGAAACCCATCATCGTTCGCAACGGTCACCTGGTCGACCCCGCAGCCGGCGTAGACTCTGCCAGAGACATCCTGCTCAAAGACGGCCTGGTGGCCGAGATCGCCTCGCCCGGCAAATTAAACCACGCCGGCGACGCCGAAATTCTCGACGCTGCTGGTCTCATCGTCGCGCCCGGCCTGATCGACATTCACGTCCACCTGCGCGAGCCCGGCCAGACCTACAAGGAGACCATCGCCACCGGCACCGCGGCCGCAGCGGCCGGCGGATTCACCTCCGTGGCCGCCATGCCCAACACCGTGCCGGTCAACGATTCGCCCGAGCTTACCCGCTGGATGCAGGAGCCGGAGCGCGGCGCCGCCGTGCGCGTCTTTCCCATCGCCGCCGCCACGCGCGGGTCGAAAGGCGAACAGATCAACGACTTCATCGCGCTCAAGGCCGCCGGCGCCGTAGCCGTCACCGACGACGGCCATCCTATCCTCAAAGACAACATCATGCGCGAGACGCTGGCCGCCGCTGCCCGCGCCGGCCTGAGCGTCATCCAGCATGCCGAAGACACGCGCATGACCAAAGGCGCCAGCATGAACCTTGGCCCCGTATCCTTCCGGCTGGGACTGCGCGGCATGCCGCCCGAGGCCGAATCGAGCCTGGTCGAGCGCGACATTCGTCTTGTCGCCGAGCTGCGCGACCTGCATCCGCACCTTCACGTCGCGCACACATCCACCGCCGCTGCCGTCGCCGCCGTCCGCCAGGCGCGCCGCAACGGCCTGCGCGTCACCTGCGAGGTCGCGCCGCATCACTTCCTGCTCACCGACGAACACGTCGGACTCTACGACACCCACGCCAAGATGAACCCGCCCCTGCGCTCTGCCGCCGACCGCGACGCCATGATCGAAGGCCTGCTCGACGGCGTCGTCGACGCCATCGCAACCGATCACGCGCCCCACGCGCAGCACGAGAAGGAGGTCGAATTCGAGTGCGCGCCCAACGGTATTACCGGTCTGGAAACCGCGCTCGGCCTGGCGCTGCGCTGGCTGCATGCGGAGTGGAAGATGCCGCTCGGCCGCGTGCTCAGCCTGATGAGCGCCCAGCCCGCCGCCCTGCTCGGCCTGAAAGGCCGCGGCACGCTCGCCGCGGGCAGCCACGCCGACGTAGTCATCTTCGATCCAAAGGCCCGCTGGATCTGGCGCGCTGTCGATTCGAAATCGAAGGCCAAGAACACGCCCTTCGACGGCTGGGAGATGCAGGGCCGCGTCCGCTGGACCATCTCCGAAGGCCGCGTTGCCTACGCCGGCGCGTGAGCAACGCCTTGCGCTGGCCTCACTCGCCGCTCTCGGCCTCCGCAGCCAGTGCGCGCACAGTCTCATCCGCGCCAGCCGCTTCGAGGAGCTTCGGGGGCAGCGCCTTGCGCGGCCTTACGCCAAGCTGGCGCAGCATCTCCACCTGCTTAACGAGGTTGCCCGGGCCTTCGCTCAGCTTCTTGCGCGCGTCTTCGTAGGAGGAGCTGGCATTGCGCAGGCTCCTGCCAATCTCCTCCATGTCGCTGACGAAACCGGCAAACTTTTCGTACAATCTCGCGCCGCGGTCCATCACGTCTTTCACGTTGCGCGCCTGCATCTCCTGCTGCCACAGCATGTTCACGATGCGGATGATGTAGAGAAGCGTCGTCGGACCGACCAGCAGAATGCCCAGCTTGTAGGCATCGGCCCAAAGCTCGCCGTCATTCTGCAGAGCCAATAGAAACGCCGGCTCCACGGGAATAAACATCACCACAAAATCCGGCGTCTCCAGCCCGGGAAGCCGATGGTAGCCCGCCTTGCTCAGCCCCATCACATGCCCGCGTACGCTGGCCAGGTGCAGCTTCAGCGCGGCGGCGCGGTCCGCCTCGGTTTCAGCGCGCACAAAATCCGTGTACGCCGTCAGCGACACCTTCGAGTCGATCACCAGGCAGCGCCCGCCGGGCATATGCAGAACTACGTCCGTGCGCACCGTCCGCGCCCGGTCGCCGTCGCCGTCCTCCACGCCTGCAAAGCTCTGCTGAAAACTGTATTGCTCGCCCTCGCGCAGGCCGGCCTTCTCCAGCAGATCGCGCAGAATGAATTCGCCCCAGTCGCCCTGCGCTTTGGCCGACCCCCGAAGCGCCGTCGACAGGCTGCGCGCCTCCGCAGCAAGCTGCTGGTTCAAACCGCTCAGCGCGCCGATCAGCGTCTCCAGCCGTGTGACTCCCGTGTTGGAATCGCTCTGCGCCTTTTCCACCTTCTCGCGAAAATCCCTGAGTTGATCCTTCAGCGGCTGCAGCAGCGCGTCCAGCTCCTTCTGGCTCCCCTCGGAAAAGCTCTTCGATTTTTTCTCCAGAATTTCACCGGCCAGCGCCTCGAACTTGTCGGCAAGCGTTGTCTTCGCTTCTTCGAGCAGTGCAACTTTTTCGGCCAGGCTCTGGCGCTCGGCCCGCAGTTCCGCTTCAAGTTCCTTCACCCGGGCCGAGAGCGCGCCTGCCTCGTCGATCCGCACCTGCGTCTCTGCGCGCGCCTGATCGCGCTCGGCCACAAGCTGGGCAATCGTGCCGGAGCGCTCTTCGGCCAGCTTCTCAAAGCCGGCCCGCGCCGCGCCCTCGGCCTGTGCCTGCGCCAGTTCCGCTCGTACCTCTGCGACTTCGCGAGCCTTTTCATTCAAGGCCGCCTCCAGCCGCGCGCGCTCCGCTTTGGCGGAAGCTCCGCGCAGCAGGAAGCCCACCACAATTCCAGCCAGGGCCGCAGCCGCGGCAATCACCAGAGGCAGCATGCAGTTCTCCTTATTGCTCTATTCGCCTAATGTACGCCTTCCGGCTGTGTATTTCCCGTCCCGAAGTTCCTTCGCTCCGCCGCCGGCTTGTCCGGTCCTGGATCCTGTCGACCGGAGCCGGCTGCATCGGCAGCCTCAGGCGGCCGAGGAAGCTTCTCTCCGGCGGCCGAAGCCCGCTAAGGATGGGACCGCTGCGGCGCGGCTAAAGCTGCGGCCTTTTTAAAACAGCATGGATGCAGCCGGTTCCAGGCCCTGTCTTTCCAAGCGTTTCCCGAAGTCTCCGCCTTTACACGCCCCACCCTGCCCGGTAGACTTGAAATTTCGGGGTTCAGCGCATCGCAAGGGTGCCCGAGTTTGTCTCACCCTGCTGCCGCCCGGTATGGTAGGCTTCGCGGGAGTGGACCCGAATGTCTTGCAATCCCCGAAAGTTCCTTTGAGTTCCGAAACATCATCGAGGAGATACGCATGGCCGTTGAAGAAAAGGTGAAACAGATCATCGTCGAGCAACTGCAGGTGGACGAAGCCGAGGTCACGCCCGGCGCCAGCTTTCAGGAGGACCTGGGCGCCGATTCGCTCGACGTGGTCGAACTGGTGATGCAGTTTGAGGAAGCCTTCGACCTCGAGATTCCCGACGAGGACGCCGAGAAGATCAAGACCGTAAAGGACGCGATCGACTACATCGAGAAGAACGCGAAAGGCGGCAAGTAGCACATTGAGGCAAGCCACATTGGACCAGGCATCGGCTCGCAGAGTCGTCGTAACCGGCCTTGGGCTGCTGTGCGGCGTGGGCAACACTGCTCCCGAGGTGTGGCGCCAGCTTCTGGCCGGAGCCAGCGGCATGGCGCCCATTCAGGGCTTTGACGCTTCCGGTTTTCCGGTCACCTTCGCCGCCGAAGTCAAGAACTTCGACGCCCTGAATTTTGTGGACAAGAAGGAAGCCCGCAAGATGGGCCGCTTCATCCACTTTGCCTTTGCCGCCACGCAGGAGGCGATGGCTCAGTCCGGTCTGAGGATCACGGAGGAAAACGCGGACCGGATCGGCGTTCTCATCGGCTCCGGCATCGGCGGATTCGAGATCATCGAGCGCGAGCACTCCAACCTGTTGCAGGGCGGCCCGCGCAAGATGTCGCCCTTCTTCATTCCTGCGGCCATCGTCAACATGGCGGCCGGGCAAATCAGCATCCGCTACGGCGCCAAGGGCCCCATCTCGGCAACCGCAACCGCCTGCGCCACCAGCGCCAACTCCATCGGCGACTCGGTGCGCATGATCCTGCACGGCGACGCCGACGCCATGATCGCCGGCGGCTCGGAGGCGGCCGTCACGCCCATGTCCGTGGGCGGATTTGCCGCCATGCGCGCGCTTTCCACGCGCAACGACGAGCCTACCCGCGCCAGCCGTCCCTTCGATAAAGACCGCGACGGCTTCGTCATCGGCGAAGGCGCCGGCATCCTCATCCTCGAAGAGCTGGAGTTTGCCCGCAGGCGCGGCGCTAAGATTCTGGCCGAGATCATCGGCTACGGCATGAGCGCAGACGCCTATCACATGACCGGCATCGCCCCCGAAGGGCAGGGCGCGCAGCGCAGCATGCGTGCGGCGCTCAGGGATGCGGGCATCGACCCCACCGAGGTGGGCTACATCAACGCGCACGCCACCTCTACTCCGGCAGGCGACGGCAACGAGTCGCAGGCCATCGAAGCCGTCTTTGGCGACCACGCCCGCAGCGGGGCCCTCAAGATTTCGGCGACCAAGTCGATGACCGGCCACCTGCTTGGCGGCGCCGGCGGCCTTGAGGCGGGCATCACCGTACTCGCGCTCCAGAACCAGATGCTGCCGCCGACGATCAATCTGGAAAATGCCGACCCGGAGTGCCGTCTGGACTACGTGCCCAATAAGGCGATTTCGCACAGCTTCGACGTGGCTCTGTCGAACTCATTTGGATTCGGCGGCATCAACGCCAGCCTCGTCATGCGCCGCTGGACGGAATAAGCAGGAATCGGGTTTCAGGGAGCAGCCCGAGATTCACCCCTCAGGCTGAAGCCTGAAACCTGAATCCTCAGTTGAACGCCGCCCATCCCGCGCCGATCAGCACAAAGAGCCCCCACCATCCGAAAACCGCAATATACCCGGACCTCCGCTTCACGCCGGCCACCGTGGCCAGGCCCATGCCCATCAGCACCAGCGTCCAGATGGTGACGATATCGAGCGAGGTAGCCAGCGAATAGAACGCCTTGTTGGTCGCGAGCGGATCGAGAAAGGCGCCGATATTGGTCGGCGAAAAATTCTTCACGTTGAACGACTCCGGCGCTATCCCTGCATAGAGAACCACGATGCCCAGGAGCGACTTGACCGCCATCGGCAGCCACGCATAGTAAGACATTGCGAACACCTGCCCGTAACTGGCCCGGCCGCCGAAGAGAAAGTTGATCGTGGCCAGCAGGCCGAGCGAGACCACCGCAGCGCTGATCATGCCCACCAGCGGTGCGCCGATGAACATGCCCTCGGTAATGCCCATCGCGATATCGATGCTTCGCGCCCGCTGCTCCGGCGTCGCGTCGGCCATCCGCTCCTGGGCCCGCGGGTTGAGTCGAATCTGATTCTCCACCACCTGTTGCATGCCCACCTTCTGGTCCACCACTGCGAAAAAGATATAGCCGATAAGCGCCAGAACGATGAACGGCAGCCACCAGCTCCGATTGCCGCGCCGGATATCTTCGAAGGTCCTGGAGGGCGCAGTAAAGATGTTGAGAAAGCGCTGCATCTGAGTAAGGCCGGCAGCCTCGCCGGCCGGCGATTCGATCTGGCTCATCGTCCTGCCTCCCCCGTGGAAAATCGCGCCGCGCTCCGGCCCGGCGCAGATCGCTTTTGCCGGGAGCGCGGCTGCCCGCGATTGTACCTGAATTTGCGAAGAGAGCAAGAGAGCCGATTGCGCGGCGAATTCCACGAGATCGGAGGGCGGGCCCGAGCTATCGGGGCATCCGGCAAATTCCCCGCTCTCTGCCAAGACCGCTACGGCGGTTCCAGAGCTGCTCCATGGAATGCGGGAACGCGCTGGAACTCAGATCGTTTTTCCGTTTGCCTCGGCAAGCACGGCATCGGCTGCGGCGCGGCTCCATCCGATGCGGAAGTCCTTTACGTCATTTAACGCAAAGGCCCCGGCCGCCGGCCGCGGGGCGGTAATGGCGAAAAAGTCGGCGCGCTCCACGCCGGAGAGATAGAACGGCGGCCGCGCGTCCGGTGTGGCGTTGGCAATCTCCACGTGGCTCATCTCCAGGTTGCGTACATGGCGCATGAAGAACCCCGACGACGGAGTGGGCCCGAACATGGAAGGCTCGGGGTACTTGCTCTCGAACTCCTGCAGCCGGATCTGCGCGTCGGCTTCCGTGCCTCCTCCGGCTGTCTCGACATAGATGTTCGAAAGCTTCACGTCCTCGATCGGGTAGCCGGGAATGCCGCTCAGGATTGAGCTGAAGCGCTGCGATGCATTATGGCAGACCAGGTTATCGATCAGAACTCGCTTCACGGAGCCCACTTTCGTGCTTTCTCTGGGGCCGCGCAGCCGCGCGCCCAGGCGCATGAAGATGGGCCCCGAGTTGTAGATGTCGCGCATCGCCGTGTTGGTAATGGTGAGGTCTTCGAGCAGCGCGCCGTCCACGGACTCGAGCGCGTAGCCGAGGCAGCCCTCGAAGACGCAGTTCGAAATCGTCACGTTGATGAAGCCGCCGTTCGACTCCGTGCCGCACTTGATGCGGCCCGTGCGGTAGACGCGCGCGTCCGGAGCAAACCGTTTAAAGCTGCCATCGATCACCGATCCCAGCTCGAAGCTGCCCGTCACCCAGCAGTTGGAGATCGTCAGGTTCTTTGTGGGCCGTGCGTAGCCGAGCGCGAAGCTCGACTTGGGGCAGATCCCGTCGTCCCACGGCGAATTGACCGTGCAGTTGGTGACGCGCACGTTCTGGCAGCAATCGATGTCCATGCCGTCGCGGTCGGTGTCGATGGTGAGGTTATCGATCGTGAGGTTGTCGACGCCTGTGAGCAGGAGTCCGAAGTGGCCGCCCTTGAGGATGGAGAAATCGCGGAGCAGCACGTTGCGGCAGTTCTTGAGCGCGATGGCCTTGTTGCCTACGCCGGGCTGTTCGGCGACATAAATTGGATAATTGCCGCGTGCAGTGCGGTTGGCGCCAAAGCTCAGGCCGCGCCCGTAGATGAGACCCCGGCCGGTGATGCTCAGGTCGTGCAGATCCTCGCCCCAGATGAGCGAGTTGTGCCAGTGATTATGGCCGTAGTCCTGATAAGGCTCCCACGGGCCATTCGGCTCTGCGGCATCGTACGTGCCGCCGTTGTAGCCGGTCTGCTCGCCGGGCCTGGGCGAGTCGGCTGCGAGGATGACTGCGCCCTGGTCAAGGTGCAGGCCCACGTTGCTCCTGAGATGAATCGAAAAGCAAAGATAGGTTCCGGCCGGAAACAGGACCGTTCCTCCGCCCGCCGCGGCAGCGGCGTCAATCGCGCGGTTGACCGCCGGCGTATCCACGGTTTTGCCGTCGCCCGTTGCGCCGTACGCCCGCACATCGAAGACGCCTGGGGCGCCGGACGGCCCGGCTTTGGGACGCGCGGCTGCTGAGACGAGTGGAAGCGCGGCGGCTGCTGCGCCAAAACTGCCGATGCGCAGCAGATTGCGCCGTTCGTGATTGAAGGCGGGGCCTGAACCGGTCATTGAGATTTTTCCTCCTGGAAAAACAAAGCCTGGAAACTAAAATGGACGAGCAAAAAACATCATAGCGTGGTATGACCACGGGCGAGTATGATTTCTTCCGTGGTTTACTTCCCCGGAATTCGTTTTATGGAGGGTTGCCCTTGCTTTTCAGGATCTCCTCGCTTCGATCTCTGCCTGCCGCAGGCGTTGCCGCAGCGGCGTTGCTGCTCGGCGGCTCGGCCGCCGCTCGTGCTGCCGCCATCTGCGATGCGCGCGCCTTTGGCGCCAAAGGCGACGGCGTAACCAAAGATACCGCCGCCATTCAGAAAGCAATCGACTCCTGCGCGGACAAAGGCGGCGGTATCGTGCGGCTGAGCGCGGGCACCTACCTGAGCGCGCCGATCGAGCTGAAGAGCAATATTACCCTTCAACTCGACAAGGGCGCCACGCTGCTGGGCTCGCCGGATCACAATGATTACCCGGCAAAGACAGAGCTTCGCATGCCGGACCTGCAGCCGCTGGTGAGCGCGCAGAACGCTTCGAATCTTGCGATTGTCGGCGAAGGAACAATTGACGGCAATGGCCAGAGCTGGTGGGACGAGGCGCGCAGGGTTCACGATCATGGCGTGCTCGGCAATCGTCCGCGGCCAAAGCTGATTATCTTCGACCACTGCCGGAACGTGCGCATGGAAGGCGTCACCGTGCAGAACTCGCCGATGTGGCAGATTGTGCCCTACTACTCGGACAACGTGGTGATCCGCAATGTGAAGATCCTGGCGCCCCAGCACTCGCCCAACACCGACGCGATCGATCCCTTCTCTTCCTCGAACGTCATCATCGATCACGTGTATTCGGACGTGGGCGACGACAACGTAGCGATCAAGTCCGGCGCGATCAATTCGCCGGGGCCGGATGCGCCCAGCCGCGACATTCGCATCACCGATTGCGTGTTCATGCATGGCCACGGTCTTTCCGTGGGCAGCGAGATCGCCGGCGGCGCGCATGACATCGTCGCCGAGCGTGTGAAGTTCGAAGGCACCGACAACGGCATCCGCGTCAAGGCCAACCGCGACCGCGGCAATGACGTGAGCAATCTTGTCTTCCGCGACCTCGAGATGAAGGATGTGAAGAACGCGGTGATTATCAGCGAGTATTACCCCGGGGTGCTGCCGCCCGAGGGCGAAGCCGCGCAGCCGGTGACGCGGCTGACGCCTCGCTTCCACGGCATCACGATCGAAAACCTGACAGCGACCGGAGGCAGGAATGCAGGCGTGATTGCCGGCCTGCCCGAGTCGCCGGTGCGCGGCGTGGTGCTGCGCAATGTAAAAATCGACGCCGAGAACGGAATGACCATCGGATACGCAAGCGTAACCGGAGAGAATTTCTCGGTGAAAGCGGAAAATGGCGAGGCAGTGAAGAAGCTGGCCGGAGCCGAGCTGACGCTGCGCTGATGCCGCGCGGCGCTGCCGGGGATGCGCTCAGCGCGCATCCCCGGCAGCGTCCGGCTCGTCGTTACGCTTTCTCCGTAAGAGCGATTTCGCTGCCTGCAGTTGACGCCGCTTTCGCAGACCGGCCCAGGAAAACCGGCGCGATATGCCGGGCGTACAGATTCTCCGTCACATTCTTTGCAATCACCGTTTCGTGCGCTTCCAGCTGCGCAAGATAGCGAGTCCCCATGTGCGCGGCGATCTTGAAGCCGACGTGCAATAGCTGGCGGATGCTGCTGTTGTACGCGGGATTTTGCGGATCGTGGCGCAGGGCCGCGGTGAACTGCTGCGAGCTCCAGCCGGCGACCTCGGCAGCCGATGGCAGCTTGGCCGGATCGATATCGATGACGGCCGCGTAGGGGCCGCAAAGCTCTTCGCGATGCGCCAGCGCCTCGGCGTACACTTCCTTGGCCAGCGCGAGACCCTCGCCGCCGGCCTCGGCCAGGCCGATCAGTTCTTCGAGCCATGTGGTGCCGGCGGTCTTCAGGTGGACGCCGGCGTCGAATCGCCGCATGTTGGCATGAATGGCCGGATAGATGGAGAACTTGTCGCTGCCGGAGTGAATGCTGAGCTTGAGGTTGGCCGGCAGGCCGTAGCTCTCTACAGCATGGGCGATCGCGGCAATGTCGAGGGCCATTTCCCGCTCGAACTGCGCAACATTGCCGACGTAGTCCACGCCCTTGTTGAAGCGGCCGCTGAATTTCGGCGCAATGGTCTGCACCGGAATGCCTTCGTCAGCAATGGCGGCAAGAATGATGAGCAGCTCCACCGGGCTCTGCGCCTCGTCGGTTTCGTCCATCGAAACTTCGGCGATGAAATTGCCTTCGCCCTTGGCGTGGGCAATGCGCCGGTAGACAATCCCGGCCTGGCGCACCGCCGCAAGAAACTTGCTCGCGGCTCGGCGCAGCATTTCGGCGGTAATCTGCACGCTCTCGCCCGCCAGCGGCAGATCGATGGCGCCCAGCAGTTCCAAATGGCGCCGTACGAATTTTTCGATCTCCGGTTCAGGCGCCATGCGGCCAATGAAGTCGGCGACGTCGATCGTGAAGAAATCGCAGGGAGCGAGAAATCTGTCCACAGTCTGATCGGTGATGTGGTCGGCATCGCAATGGTAGGGCGCGCGCCAGCCGAGAGCCCGGACGGCGGCATCGGCCGCCTCGCGCACCGAGGCCGGCTCCGAACCGATGATGGCGTGCTCGCGGTTCGACTTGTTCCACACCGGGACGACCTCGACGCCGTTCCTGAGGGCCTCCGCGCAAGCCTGCAATTGCGCCCTGGCCTGATGCGCAAACCTGTCGCCGACGCCAATCGAATACTTGTTGAGAACCAAACCCTGCTGTTTCATCGCGCTCCCCGAAAAACAATCTAGGCACCACT
>DATGLJ010000039.1:0-8109 GCA_035294185.1 Occallatibacter sp.
GAGAAAGCTCAGTAGGCGCCCTCGGTAGCTTCGGCGTCGTCCAGCGTGGCGACGGCTGCCGGAGCCTTGCGCACACCTGCGCCGTAGGCCGCGTCGAGATCCACATCCTCGCCTGAGCCAGCCTGTTCGTCGTCCGCTGCCTCGGCGGCCTGTGCGGGTTCTTCCTGCTGGAAGGCCTTGTCGCCGACGAGGTTGACGCCCTCGGCGGCCGAGTCGGCAATCTTCGAGGTGAACAGGCGGATGGCGCGCAGCGCGTCGTCATTGCCGGGGATCACGTAATCGACCACCGTGGGATCGCAGTTGGTGTCGACCACGGCGACCACGGGGATGCCCAGCTTGCGCGCTTCCTTGACGGCGATGGCCTCGTTGTTCGAGTCCACGACGAAGATGGCGTCAGGCAGCCGCTTCATGTTCTTGATGCCGGCCAGATTGGCCTGCAGGTGCTTGCGCTCGCGTTCGAGGCGGATCACTTCTTTCTTGGTGAGGAGGTCGTAGCGGCCATCGGTGGCCATCTCGTCGAGTTCCTGAAGGCGCTTGACCGACTTCTGCACCGTCACCCAGTTGGTGAGCAGGCCGCCCAGCCAGCGCTGGTTGACGTAGGGCATGCCCGCGCGGGTCGCCTCTTCGGCAATCGCGTCCTGGGCCTGGCGCTTGGTACCGACAAACAGGATCGTCTTGCCGCTGGCGCACAGATCGGTGACAAATTTCGACGCATCCTTGAACAGCTTGAGCGTCTTCTGCAGGTCAATAATGTAAATACCGTTGCGCTCGCCGAAGATATATTCCTTCATCTTCGGATTCCAGCGCTTGGTCTGGTGCCCGAAGTGGACTCCCGCTTCGAGCAGCTCCTTCATGGTGATGGTCGCCAATGTTCCTCCTCGTTGAATTGCATCGCCGGCCGCGGCCGGGATTGATGCCCTTACGGGCAGATTGAAAATGCAGGGAACAGGGAGCAGGGAACAGAGAGCGGAAAACGGGCGAGCCGTCTTTCTCCTCCCTGTTGCCCGATCCCTGTTCGCTGCGAAGCGCTTTAGCGCTTCGAGAACTGGAACCGCTTGCGAGCGCCCTTCTGGCCGTACTTCTTGCGCTCCTTGACGCGCGCGTCGCGCGTCAGGAGGCCTTCGGCCTTCAGGGTTTTGCGCAGCTCGGGGTTGAACTCGATCAATGCGCGCGCCACGCCCATCTTCACGGCGTCAGCCTGCGCGGCCACTCCGCCGCCGCTCACGGTGGTGACGACGTCGAAGTTTGCCGGCATCTCGGCTACGGCCAATGTCCGCTTGGCGCTTACGCGCTGCTGCTCGGTGACGAAGTATTCGTCGAACGCCTTGCCGTTGACCTTCCACTCGCCCGAGCCGGGACGCAGAAAGACGCGGGCAATCGCCGACTTGCGCCGCCCCGTCCCGTAATACTGCACCAGTTCCGCCATTCTTCTTTAACTCCTAGCCTCTTACGCAATCTTCATTGCCACGGGCTGCTGCGCGCCGTGGGGGTGCTTATCGCCGCGATAGACCTTCAGCTTCGATCCCATGGCGCGGCCCAGCTTGGTCTTGGGCAGCATGCCCTTGATCGCCTCTTCGAGAACTTTCTCGGGACGGCGCTCGAGCAGCCGCGTGAACGACTCTTCGCGCAGGCCGCCGGGGAAGCCGGTGTAGCGCCGGTAGACCTTGCTCTGGCTCTTGAGGCCGGTCAGCCGCACCTTCTCCGCGTTGATGACGATGACGTGGTCGCCCATGTCGATATAAGGGACGTACTGGGGATTGAGCTTGCCCGAGAGGATGCTGGCGGCTTTGGTGGCCAGCCGGCCGAGGGTCTCGCCGCTCGCGTCAATTACGTACCACTTGCGGGCAATGTCCTTGCCGCTGGGAACAAAGGTCGACATTCTTCTACCCTTTCAACCTGTGCGGCACGGGCCGCACCTGATCTTCAAAAACGCATCCGCCAAAAACCGCGCAACGCGTGAGAACCAAAAATCCGCGCAGTACGCGCTTTTCCACCGCGCAATGCTTTCGCGGGCTCGAATTCCACCCACTGCCAAACAAGCCTGTTCGGGTGAGGATTGCGGGGCCGGCCCCTTTTGCTTCGAAGGGCTCGAATCTCAGCTGGAAGTCGATCTTTCTTTCTGACTGCTCAGCCTGCCGCCTGTGCCGGGAGGACTTCCTTTGCCGGATTCCCGGCCCGGTCCTGCGGTATACGCACAGACCCCAGGCAAAACACCGCGCAAGGTCTTCAGAATACTGGAAAAACGGGGGAGAGTCAATGATCTGAAGGCCGGTAATGGGTCAGTCTGAAGGGTATGGGCCTGAGCCCGTACATCCGTCAGGCAAAATGCTTCCGGGCTTCAGCCCCGGAGGGAATGCAATTGCAAACTGACCCGCTGCCCGAAAAGCCGAGGGAGGCCGGCCGTTCCGTCAGGCCGCGCTCCGGCTGCCTGAACATCGGGCCATACTCGCTTCGCCGGCGGCGGCAGAAGTGCTTTGGTTTCTTTGTCCTGGAGAAGACCGGGTCCTGGAGAAGACCGGCCGGGCGAGTTCTGCCCTGCCTGGGCAGTGCAGAGCCGTTTGGCGCCGCCTTGTTTCCCCGTGCCGATCGGCTGCATCGCCTTCCGGGATGCTCCATGCGCATTGATCCGCATCGATCGCCCGGGTTCATCTTCCGGTCTCGCTGCGCCGGCCGGCAACGTGGGTTTGCCGCCGAGCGGGCTCACCGTGCGCTGCACAGCCCCGACACATACAACGCAGCCTCCGGCTGATCCTTCGCATCGACCCGCGCCACTATTCGCAGTCCCTCGGGATGCGCCTTCACCGCCGCGTCAATCTCGTCGCCGGCAAACGCCAGCACCAGCGCTGCGTGCCGGGCCGGCGAAGCCAGCGCCTCGCGATATACCTCCCGGTCGCTCTCATTGATCGTCTGCCGCAACGGGATCCCCGTCATCGCCACCAGCTCCGGATGCACCGAGGTGTTCATCAGCACTTCGCCGCCGGGGCAGCCTGCGAGCATCGCCCGCATGGCGGGCGGAATCTCACCATCGAAGGCAGCGCGCGCCTTCGCGTTCAGCGTGCCCTCCACATACACCAGCGGGCGCCTGCGCGCCAGCCCCCACGCATTCAATGCCGCCAGAACGAAGATGAAGCCGGCAGCGTACCGCGCCCAACGCGGCTTGAACTCACGCACCGCCGCAATCCAGAACTGCGCCGCAAGTCCAAGTCCCAGCGCGATCGCCGGCAGCAATTCCATGCCATACCGCGTGTTGTACCAGGAGTGCGGCCACCACACCGGCACAAAGATCGGCACCCACCCATACGACACCGAATAGGCGTAGAAGGGCAGCGGCAGCCAGAGCAGCAGCGCCCAGGCGAATCCGCGCCGCCGGGCGATCAGCCAGGCGCCCAGCGTCCCCAGCACGCTCAGCGCCAGCAGCGCGTGCCGCCAGGCCGCCAGAGCGTCCATCTCGGCAGCCTTTACGTAGAACAACAGCGCCACCCAGGGATTGTGCCAGCCCGGATGCAGTGGAACCGATAAGTTCTCCGCGCCATGCGCCGTCCGCAGCTCAATCGCCTTTGCCGAGTACGGGCCGCGCGCGAAATCCAGCCAGTCGCCGAAGGTCACGGCGTTATATGCAAGCCACGCCGCCGGCGCGGCGATCAGCACTGCGCTCCAGATCCAAAAACTGAGCGACCGCAGCTGCCCGCGCCTGAGCAGCGCCGCGCCCATCGCACTCCATGCAATCAGCGCCATGATCCAGCCGTCGTAGCGCGTAAAGATTGCGGCCACCAGCCACAGCGCAATCCATGCGTGCAGCCGCGGCAGCCTGTGCCGGTCGCCGCGCACGAGAGCCTCGCTCCACTCCACCAGACCCAGCACCACCCAGATCATTTCGCACACGAACAGCGGCTCGGTCATCGCCGTCGTCTGCAGATAAAGAAGATTCGGGTTGAGGGCAAAGAAGGCCAGCGTCAGCGCCGCCGCTGCCGGCTGCATCCAGTGCCGCGCCAGCCGGTAGAGGCCCACGCAGGCTGCAAGCCACGCCAGCGCCGAGGGAATCGTTCCCGCAATGCCGTTGGCCCACCACGCGTACACCTGTACAAAGGGCAGCATCAGCAGGTGCGGCAGCGGCAGCCACACCGAGCCCAGCTCGCTCAGCCCGGGATCCCGGCTGTCAAAGATGCGCCGCGCAATGTGCAGGTGGGCGATGGCGTCGCCGTAGTTCAGCATCGCCCCGTGCGTCCAGCTCCATACGATCGCCATGAGGGAAAGCCCCGCGCACGCGGCCAGCACCGCCCACAATTCCGCACGGGCCGGGCGCCCCGGCAGCAAAGATGTTTGCCCGGTAAACCGGGCGATGCCGCCGGAGCCGGCGAGACCGGAGCCGGCTCCGCTGACTCCGACGGCGCCGCCAACTCCGCTGGTCCTTCGGTCAGTCAAGGTGGGTCAACTCACGGAAGATCTGGAACCGCGCGTCGATCTCCGCGCGGCTCAACTGCTGCAGGCGTTCTGTGCCGAAGCGTTCGCAGGCAAACGATCCCATTACGCTGCCGTAGAACATCGCGCGGCGGAATGCTCCCGGCGTCAGCTCCTTCTGCGAGGCAAGATAGCCGAAGAACCCGCCCGCAAAGCTGTCGCCTGCGCCTGTCGGGTCCACCACCTGCTCCAGCGGCAGCGCCGGCGCGCGGAACGTCCTGTCGCCGATCTTCTCGGCCGATCCATGGAACAGCGTCGCACCGTACTCGCCGTGCTTGATCACCAGCAGCCGCGGCCCCAGCGCCATCACCGCGTGCGCCGCCTGCACCAGGTTGCTGCTGCCGCCAATCATCTTCGCCTCAGTGTCGTTGATCAGCAGAATATCGAGGCCCTTCAGCACCTGCTCCAGCGCCTTGCGATGATCCCTGATCCAGTAGTTCATCGTGTCGCCTGCCGTCAGCTTCACATCCGGCATGGCGTCGCGCACCCGCTTCTGCAGCACCGGATCGATATTGGCGAGAAACAGAAAATCCGAATCGCGATACGCCGCGGGAATCTTCGGCTCAAACGAAGCAAACACATTCAGTTCCGTGTTATGGGTCTTCGCCTCGTTGATATTTTCCAGATACGAGCCTTCCCAGAAGAAGCTCTTGCCCGGCGCATGCTCGATGCCGCGCGTATCGATTTTGCGCTTCCTGAACACCGCCTCCTGCTCGGGACCAAAGTCCTCGCCTACGACGGCAATGACGCGCACATCGCAGAAAAAGCTGGCAGCCAGCGAAAAATACGTTGCCGCGCCGCCCAGGCAGCGCTCCCGCCGCCCCGCCGGCGTCTCAATCGAATCGTAAGCAACGCTGCCCACAACCGTAATCGCCATTTTTCTTCCTTTTTGATTTGTGCTTTTGTAGAGACCGGAAAATTCGCATCAATAATGCGCTGCTATAGCCCGCCGTCATCCTGAGCGAGTTCGTTTAAGCGAACGAGTCGCAGGATCTGCGTCCGATTTTCCTTCGCGAGCCGCCAAAACCTTGCGTCCGCGAGGCTCAGCAGTCCAGGTACTTCCCAAACAGCAGTTTTACCCGCTCCCGCGCCGCCTGCGGAATCGCATCCGGCTTGGTCAGCACCGCATACTTGGCCGCCGTCGCGCAGGCGCACTGCCGGGCGACAACGGAAGCAGGCGGCATCGCCGCTACCGCTGCCCTCACCACCTTGCAGGCGTTATCGGCGTTCTTGTGCAGCACGGCCACAATCTCCTCCACCGTCACCGCATCGTGCCCTTCGCGCCAGCAGTCGTAATCGGTCACCATGGCGACTGTCGCGTAGCAGATCTCCGCCTCGCGTGCGAGCTTGGCCTCCTGGAGGTTGGTCATGCCGATCACGTCCGCGCCCCAGCTCCGGTACAGGTTCGACTCCGCCTTGGTCGAGAACTGCGGGCCCTCCATGCACACGTACGTGCCGCCCAGCTTGCCCGTCACGCCGGCCGCTTTGCACGCATCGGCCGCCGCCTTCGCCACCGTTGCGCAGACCGGATCGCCAAACGCCACGTGGCCTACGATCCCATTGCCAAAGAACGTCGACTCGCGGTGAAAGGTCCGGTCGATAAACTGATCGGGTATCAAAAAATCCGTCGGCCGGTGCTCTTCCTTGAGCGACCCGACGGCCGAAACCGAAATGATTCTCTCCACGCCCAGCTTTTTGAACGCGTAGATATTCGCGCGGAAATTCAGCTCCGAGGGCATGATCCGGTGCCCGCGCCCGTGCCGCGCCAGAAACGCGACCTTGCGCCCCTCCAGCTCGCCCAGCACAAACGCATCCGAAGGCTCGCCGAACGGCGTCTCCACGCGCTCTTCATGAATATTCGTGAACCCGGGCATCGAATACAACCCGCTGCCCCCGATAATGCCAATCTCTGCCTGCGCCAAGTGCAACTCCTCGAAATCCGTTCCCCGATCTCTAACGTTGATCAATCATCCGAATCGCTTCCAGAATCACGTCTCCATCCACCGTCAGACTGTGAGCGCTGATCTTGTCCATCGTGTCCTGCGCCGTGTGATGGTAACTGTCGTTCGGGCCGTAATCCATGTCGATAATGTCGATCGACGGCACGCCCCGCGCCAGAAACGGCAGATGATCGTCCTCGATTGCGCCCTCGGTCTTAAAGAAGTACCGGTCGTCGCCCATCTTCCTTGCGGCCTGCTGCACAACATCCACCAGCCACGCCGTCGACTGGCTCTCGCGCAGAATGTCCAGGTCCTTATCGCCGATCATGTCGGTCAGCATGAACGCCTTGATTCTGCCCAGCGTTCCATTGCCGCCCCACTCCGCCGCCAGGTGTCTGCTGCCGTAGGTTGAGTCCGACGCCGTCCAGCTCTGGATTGCTTCTTCGCCGTCGAAGAACACCAGCCACACCGAGTAGCCTTCCAGCTTGTGGTCCTTCGCCGCCGCCATCTGCGCGCGCAGCCTGTCGCCGATCGCCATCAGCAGGCCGGTCGTCGAGCCGCCGTCGTTCGCGCCTGCAAAGTGGATGTTCCTCAGCGGGTAATTCGTCTCGTAGTGCGTGGCCAGCACAATCACGCCGTCCTTCCGTCCCGGATAGCGCACGATGAAGTTGGTCATCGGCACCGCCCCAATCGGCGTATCGGCCACAAACTTGTCCTGGGAAATCTCGTCGTGGGCGCGCTCAAAATGGCTCAGGATGAACTGCTCGGCCTTCGCGTGCCCCGGGCTCGTCGGCCAGCGCGGCCCAATGGCGACAAACTCGCGCGCGTACTCGTAAGCCTTTGCGCCATCGAAATGCTGCTGGGCCGCAATGGCCAGGGGCGCAAACGCCATCCCTGCCAGCGCCGCTGCTTTCCTCCAGCCCGAAACACTCACGAAACGACCTCCTTGGCCTTCTTCCGAGACGGATGCACCCACCACGCTACGGCAATGCCGATCACGTAAAGCGACAGCATGGGAATCGCGTAGATGCACATGGTCCATGGATCGGGGCTGGGGCAGATGACGGCCGCCACCAGAAACACGGCCAGGATCGCGTAGCGGATATTCTTCCACAGAAACTGCGGGCTTACGATCCCGAACATTGCCAGAAAGAAAATCAGGATCGGCATCTCGAAGCTGATGCCTAGCCCGAGAATCACCGAAAGGAAGAAGCTGCTGTAATCCTCGATCGTGACCATGGGCGTGAAGTTGTGTCCGAACTGCACGATCAGGATTTTGATCGCTCCCGGCAGCACAAAGAAATACCCGAAGCACGCGCCGGAGAGAAACAGACCCACCGTGGCCGCCATGAAGGGAACTACGAACCGCTTCTCCTTCTGGTAGAGTCCCGGCGCAATGAACAGCCACACCTGGTACAGGATGAACGGCGAAGCTACGATCGCTCCGGCCAGCAGCGCAACCTGCAAATCGAGATTCAGCGCATCCATCGGGTGCGTGAACACCAGCGATTTCCCGATACGGTTCAGCGGGGCCTGAAGAAAGTCCACGATGCGGTCGCGGAAAAACCAGCAGGCCACAAAACCGACCGCCAGATAGGCGGCCGAGTGAACGATGCGCTTGCGCAGCTCTTCCAGGTGCTCCATCAGGGTCATTCCCGGGAGCTCTGCGCGTTCTGTCACCGCCGCCCGCGCCTTGCCGATTGCCTCTGCG